>JAJAYY010000021.1 GCA_026785965.1 Sphingomonas bacterium | reverse complement strand
TGCCAGACCATCGCCGGGGCGCGGCCGGTGACCTCACGGATCGCGACGGCGAGGTCGCGGTCGCAGTTCGATCCGGGAAAGACGAGGACCGCGCTGTTCACCTAGAGCCGCTCAATCTTGAAATTCTCGATCACAATATTGGCGAGCAATTTCTTGCACATCGCTTCGATGTCACCGTCGCTGGTCTCCTCGGCGAGGTCGAGCTCGATCAGCTTGCCGGCGCGAACCCCTTCGATGCCGCCGAAGCCGAGCCCCTCGAGCGCATGCTGAATTGCCTTGCCCTGGGGGTCGAGTACCCCGGGCTTGAGGGTGACAAATACACGCGCTTTCATCGGCCAAGCCTGTTCCTGGAGGGCGTTGGCGCCCCTATGACGCGCACCGCGCGCGGCGGCAAGCTTTACCCTATTTTTACCATTTGGGGCGACCCTGTAGGCGCCGACACTTGGATCGGCAGGCAAGCTGTGAGGCACATATGGTCTTATTGGCCGCCACGATGTTCGTCGCTTTGTTCGGGTTCGGAGCCAATTATTTTGGCTGGTCGGACCCGCTTGGCAGGGTCCAGCTGGCGCTGTTCACAACGTTCGTGCTGGGGATTGTCTGCGGCTATAAGGTCAGGGGCTGACCGCGGGCCGCGGAGCGGCTAAGCCCGCGCTCGTGACCGACCTTCCTCCTTACGCCCGCTTGCTCGGGCTGCGCGAAGAGCCGAGCGATTCGGGCCTGCGCGTCATCATGCCGTTTGGCGACGATGTCGTCGGCCGCCCCGGCTTCCTCCACGGCGGGGCGATCGCCGGGCTGCTCGAATTTGCCGCAATGTCGACGCTCAAGCGAGCGTTGGGCGGCGCCGCGGTGATGAAGCCGGTCACGCTGACGGTCGATTATATGCGCGGCGGCAGCGCGGCGCTCGGCGACACATTTGCCGAAGCGCTGATCGAACGCCTCGGCAATCGCATCGCCAACGTCGAAGCCTTCGCCTGGCAACAGGACCGCGCCAAACCGATCGCCGCCGCGCGGATCAATTTCTTGCTCGAACGCAGCTGATCTTCGTCGCCTGCTGCGGCCAGGCGAAAATCAGTAGCCGCTCAACTCGGCCACCCGCGCGGCGTGAAAGCGCGGGCTTCCGAACAGTTCGGACAGGATCGCCTCGCGCTTCATGTACAGGCCGATGTCATGCTCGTCGGTCATCCCGATCCCGCCATGCATCTGGACGCCTTCTTGGACCGCGAGCGCCGACACGCGTGTCGCCTTGGCTTTGGCCACCGAGACATAGAGTTCGGCGCGCTCATCGCCGGCATCGAGCAATTGCGCGGCTTTCAACGCCGCCGCGCGCGCAATCTCGATCTCGCCGTACAGATGCGCGGCGCGGTGCTGGAGCGCCTGGAATTCGCCGATCAGCCGGCCGAATTGCTTGCGCTGCTTCAAATAGTCGAAGGTCATCGCCGCCGCTCCCGCCGCGACCCCGACCAGCTCCGCCGCCCCCCCAGCTCGACCGGCGGCGAGCGCGCGCGACAGCGGGACCCAGCCACGATCGACCTCGCCGACCACCGCATCGGCATCGACTTCGACCCGATCAAGTGTCAGCCGCGCTGCTTTCGACGCGTCGGCGAGCGTGACATTGTCGATCGCAAGACCCTTCGCCCCGCGCTCGACCGCGAACAAAGTGACGCCGTCGGATTCACCCGGCGATCCCGCGGTCCGCGCCGCAACCAGGATGACGTCGGCGCTGGCGCCGTGAACAACGAATTGCTTGGTCCCCGACAGCGCAAAGCCGTTGCCCGCCCGCTTGGCCTCGCAAGCGATGTGGCGCGGGTCATGATGCTTGCCCTCGTCGATCGCCAGCGCGGCGACGGTGTCGCCCGCCACGATCCCCGGGAACCAGCGTGCCGCCTGGCCCGACCCTTCAAGCGCGCGCACCGCGGCAACCGCGGTGGTCAGAAATGGCGACGGGGTCAGGTTGCGCCCGACTTCCTCCATCACCACCCCGGCCTCGACCATCCCCAGGCCGGCGCCGCCCTGGGCCTCGGGGATCAGCATCCCGGTCAGCCCGAGCTCGGCAAACTGCTTCCACAGGCCATGCCCGAACCCGTCGGTGCACTTGGCGTCGCGCCAGTGTCGAAGTTGCGCCTTGATTGCCCCTTCCTCGGCCATGAACGGCGCGACGCTGTCGTGGAGCATCCGTTGGTCGTCGTTGAGGGTCATCATGGCTTCACGCTCCCGGCAGGCGGAGGATGTGTTTGGCGACGATGCCCAATTGGACTTCGCTGGTTCCGCCCTCGATCGAATTGGCCTTGGTCCGCAGCCAGTCGCGCGCCGCTTTGCCGCCGCGGCTGCGGTCGCTGTCCCATTCAAGCGTGTCCGATCCGCCGGCGGCGATGATCAACTCGTGGCGCCGTTTGTTCAATTCGGTCCCGGCATATTTCATTACGCTCGGGAAAGCGGGGTGCGCGTCGCCGGCCTTCAACTGGTCGATGAACCGCTCGCTCATCGCCGCGAAGGCGAGGCTGTCGACGTCGAAGGCGGCGATTTCTGCGCGCAGGATGGGGTCGTCGATCGGCCCGATCGTGGCACCCAGCGCCTGGCGTTCGCCGCTGAGGCCCATTCCGCTGATCATCTCGCGCTCGTGGCCGAGCAGATATTTGGCGACGTCCCAGCCCCGATTCTCCTCGCCGACGAGTTGGTCCTTGGGCACCTTTACATCGTCGAAGAAGGTCTCGCAGAACGGCGAATTGCCGCTAATCAGCAGGATCGGCCTGGTCGACACGCCGGGGCTTGCCATGTCGAACAGCACGAAGCTGATCCCCTGGTGTTTTGACTCGGTCGAGGTTCGCACCAGGCAGAAGATCCAGTCGGCTTCGTCGGCGTAGCTGGTCCAAACCTTTTGTCCGTTGACCAGATAATGATCTCCTTGGTCTTCGGCCTTGGTCTGCAAGCCGGCGAGATCGCTGCCCGCGCCCGGCTCCGAATAGCCCTGACACCAGCGGATTTCGCCGCGCGCGATCTGGCCGAGATAATGCTTTTTCTGCTCCTCGGTGCCGAATTTGAGCAGTGCCGGCCCGAGCATCGAAATCCCGAAGCTGGTCAGCGGCGAGCGCGCCCCGATCGCCGCCATTTCCTCCTTGAGAATCTTGGTCTCGGCGGGATTGAGTCCGCCGCCGCCATAAGCGCTTGGCCAGTCGGGCACGGTCCAGCCGCGCCCCGCCATCGCTTTCAGCCATTGCTTCTGCGCCTCGCTCTGGAACACGAACGTGCGCCCACCCCAGCAGGCATCCTTTTCGGACTTCATCGGCACGCGCATTTCGGCCGGGCAATTGGCTTCGAGCCAGTCGCGCGTGGTGCTGCGGAATGTATCGAGATCGGCCATGGGCCTTGTCCTTCAAACGGGAGCGTCCTAGCCCGTTTTGGAACGAGACTGAGGCGATAAGCAAGCGGGAGCGTCGACGTGGATTTTGACCTTACGGAACGCCAGTCTTTTTTTCGCGATCGGGTGCGCGCATTCGTCGAGGCCAACGTCCGACCCCGAGTCGGCGATTACCACAAGCAGATCGCGACCGGCGACCGCTGGCAGCCGATCGACCTGATCGAGGAGTTGAAGCCCAAGGCGCACGCCGCCGGGCTGTGGAATTTGTTCATGCCGCCGGGCGGCGTCCTCGCCCATGTCGACGAGAGCTTCGAATTCGAGGGCGAGCAGCTCACCAACCTCGAATATGCGCTGTGCGCCGAGGAAATGGGCCGCATCCTGTGGTCGTCCGAAGTGTTCAATTGCTCGGCCCCCGACACGGGTAACATGGAAGTCCTGCACCGTTACGGCACCCGCGAGCAGAAAGACCGATGGCTCGCGCCGCTGATGCGCGGCGAGATTCGCTCGGCCTTCCTGATGACCGAGCCGGGGGTCGCCAGTTCCGACGCGACCAATATCGAATGTCGAATTACGGCTGACGGCGACGATTATGTCATCAACGGCCGCAAATGGTGGTCCTCGGGTGCTGGCGATCCGAGGTGCAAGGTCGCGATCCTGATGGGCAAGACCGACACCGAGGCGCGGCGCCACCAGCAGCAATCGATGATCCTGATGCCGCTCGACGCCCCCGGCGTCACGGTCGAGCGCGCGCTGACCGTCTATGGCTATGACGACGCCCCCCACGGCCACATGGAAATTGCCTTGAAGGACGTCCGTGTCCCCGCCGCGAATCTGCTGCTTGGCGAGGGCAGGGGGTTCGAGATCGCGCAGGGCCGCCTCGGGCCAGGCCGGATCCACCATTGCATGCGCACCATCGGCGCGGCCGAGGAAGCGCTGGGCGCGATGGCCCGCCGCCTTCAGTCGCGGGTCGCGTTCGGCAAGCGGCTTTCCGAGCAGAGTGTGTGGGAGCAGCGCATCGCCGAAGCGCGGATCGAGATCGATTCGACGCGGCTGTTGTGCCTGTTCGCCGCCGACCGCATGGACAAGGCTGGCAACAAGGCGGCCGCCGCCGAAATCGCGATGATCAAGGTCAAGGCGCCGCGGATGGCGCTGGCGATCATCGACGACGCGATTCAGGCGCATGGCGGCGCCGGGGTCAGCCAGGATTTCAGCCTCGCCTCGAGCTGGGCCGGAATCCGCACCTTGCGCCTCGCCGACGGCCCGGACGAGGTCCACAACCGCTCGATCGCGCGGATCGAGTTTTCGAAGCATGCGGAAGCGCTGGCATGAGCGGGCTGTTCGACCTCACCGGGAAAGTCGCGATCATCACTGGTTCGTCGCGCGGGATCGGCAAGGCGATTGCCGAAGCGCTCGCCGACCAGGGCGCCAAGGTCGTCATTTCAAGCCGCAACCAGGATGCGTGCGATCCGGTCGCGGCCGACCTCAATGCCCGATTTGGCGAAGGCCGCGCGATCGCGGTCGCGGCGACCATTTCGTCGAAGGAGGCGCTGCAAAACCTCGTCGACCGGACCAAGGCCGCGTTCGGCCAGGTCGATATCCTCGTCTGCAACGCCGCCTCCAATCCCTATTACGGCCCGATGGCGGGAATTTCGGACGACCAGTTCCGCAAGATCCTCGACAATAATGTCATCGCC
>JAJAYY010000020.1 GCA_026785965.1 Sphingomonas bacterium | reverse complement strand
GGTTCGACCGTTCGGTGCGCACCGCGTTCGACCGCTCGGATGAGCTGGTGCTCGAAACGATCGTTCCCGAACAGCCCGGCGCGATCACCGCGCTCGGGCGCCAGGCTGTGGGCGCAACGCCGGGCGCCTTCCTGGCCGCGACCCGCAGCGCAATTGCGCGGAGCAAGGCCGACGGCTTGTCGGTCGAGCTTGGCGCCGATGCCGTCCTGCGCCGAGCCGCCAACGACCAGGGCAAGGCACTCGCCGGGCTCGAGCGGTTCGAGGACCAGTTGCGCCAGTTCGCGCAAATCCCGGCAACAGCGCCCGCTCCTGCGCGCACAAGTTCGGCGCCGCCGGTGACGCTGGCCGACCTGCTCACCGCGTGGAAGGCGGGCGATACCGGCGCGTTCACCGCGATGCTCGCCGGGTTCGAGGCCAAGGCGCCCGCCGCTTATCGAATCCTGATCGCCGATCGCAATGCCCGCTGGGGCGAATGGATCGCCAATCGCCTCGACCAGCCGGGCACGGTGTTCGTCGCGGTCGGGTCGGGCCATTTGGCGGGCAAGGACAGCGTCCAGAACTGGCTATCGTCGAAAGGCATCCTCGCGCGCCGCGTGAGCTAGCCCGAAGCACCCCCTTCGCCTTGCGTTTCTCGCCCTGCGCACCTATAGGCGCGCGCTTGCCCACCCATGGTCATCCCTGGAGGCGTGGCGGGGCAATTATTTGAAGGAATATGCGAGATGAGCGAACAGCTGACGCTGCCCGCCGAAGCGCGCGAACGGGCTGGCAAGGGAGCCTCCCGTGAATTGCGCCGCGAAGGCCGGGTGCCCTGCGTGATTTACGGCGACAAGAAGGAACCGGTTTCGGTTCATGTCGAGGAAAAGCTCCTCACCAAGATGCTGTCGAACGGTCACTTCATGAACACCGTGGTAATGGTCGATATCGGGGGCAAGGCCAACCGCACGCTGCCCAAAGACGTGCAGTTCCACCCCGTGTCGAGCCGCCCGATCCACGTCGATTTCCTGCGCATTGGCGAGCATAGCGAAGTCAAGGTCAACGTCCCCGTGGTGTTCATCGACGAAGAGACTTCACCGGGCATCAAGCGCGGCGGCGTGCTCAACATCGTCCGGCACGACCTTGAGCTGATCTGCGACGCGGCCCACATCCCCGACCAGATCGAAATCTCGCTCGACGGGCTCGATATCGGCGATTCGATCCACATCTCGAACGTCAAGCTGGCCAAGGGCGTCAAGTCGGCGATCGACGACCGCGACTTCACCGTCGCGACCGTGGTCGCACCGTCGGCGATGAAGTCCGAAGAAAGCGATACCGACACTGAGGCGGGCGACGTCCCGACCGTTGGTGACGAAGAAGCCGGCGAAGGCGATGCCGATGGCGCCGCCGACAACAAGGGTGGCGGCGAGGCGTAAGCCGCTTCGTCATTTGCGACCTGCATCACATCAGCGCTCATCCTGCCTTGCAGGGTGGGCGCTTTTGTTTGAAGGACTGGCGCCATGCAGATCTGGGCCGGCCTCGGCAATCCGGGCACGCAATATGCGATGCACCGTCACAATGTCGGGTTCATGGCGGTCGACGCGATTGCCGAGCTGCATCGCTTTGGCCCGTGGCAGAAGAAGTTTCGCAGCCTTGCCAGCGAAGGCCGCATCGGTGGCGCCAAGATCACGCTGTTGAAGCCGCAAACCTTCATGAATGACAGCGGCGACGCGGTGCAGCAGGCGCTGCGCTTCTACAAGCTGGATATCGATGCGCTGACCGCGTTCCACGACGAGCTCGACCTCGCCCCGTTCAAATTGAAGGTCAAGCACGGCGGCGGCACCGCCGGGCATAATGGTTTGCGCGCGATCGACGCCGCGCTTGGCCCCGACTTTCGCCGCGTGCGGATCGGCATCGGCCATCCCGGCCACAAGGATCGCGTGACCCCTTATGTGCTGGGCAATTACGCCAAGGCCGAGATTGACGACCTCGCCGAAATGCTTGGTGCGATTGGCGCCGAAGCCGATTGGCTCGCCAATGGCGACGAGGTTCGCTTCATGAATGAGGTCGCGCTGAGGCAGCAATCATGACGCTGCGCACCTTGTTTGCAACGCGACTTTACGAGGCAATGATCGACGACCAAGCGCTGCTCGCCGAGCTGGCGCATTCGATCCGCACCCTCGCCGCGGATGATCATGCCGGGCGCCGCTGGAGCCGCGACAAGGGCTATAAGGGCTATACCAGCTATGCCTCGCTCAACGATCTGCCGCGCCGCGACCCGGCATTCGCCGATCTTGCCAAATTGCTCGTTCGCCACGCTGCGGCATTTGGCGACGAGCTGGCGTTCGACCTCGGCCGCAAGCCGCGCCTCGACAGCCTGTGGGTCAACCTCCTCAAAGCCGGGGGGCATCACACCGCCCATATCCACCCCCATTCGATCCTCAGCGGCACCTTTTACGTTGAGGTACCCGATGCGACCGGCGCGATCCGGTTCGAAGATCCGCGGCTCGGGCTGATGATGGCCGCGCCGCTGCGCCGCGACGACGCCCCCGAGGAACTCAAGCCATTCGCCAGCGTCACCCCGCGCAACGGCGCGCTGCTGATGTGGGAAAGCTGGCTGCGGCACGAAGTGCTGGCGGGCAGCGGCGAACGGCTCAGCGTGAGCTTCAATTTCGCTTGAGCGAAGCTTCGAACAGTGACGGATATTCCCACGCATAGGGAACCCCGGTGTCGCCGAGGATCGACCGCACCAACGACGGAAAGGCGGCCTCGGCGCGGACGTCGTTCGACAGGATCAGCACGCATCGCTGGCGGCGCTCGACGCACACCAAGGTGTTGGCGGTCGAATCATTATGACCGCCCTTCATGAACGCACGGCCCTGCGGCCCGCTGAAGCTTACCACGCCGAGCCCGGCCGAAAGCCCCGGCCAGCGATCGGCGGGCGCGGCTTCACCGATCAGCGACGGAAATTGCTGGCGCGTGGTGATCGTCAGCTGCGGGTTCGATAGCTCGGCGCGCATGCTGTTCGACAAGCCCCAGCCGCGTGCCATCGCCGCGGCGAAGCGCGCCAAATCGGTGATCGTCGTGTCCATCGATCCCGCCGCACGGACCCGGCTGCGCTCGTCATGCGGTTCGACGCTGCCGTCGGCCTGCCAGCCGTCGGCCAGATT
>JAJAYY010000019.1 GCA_026785965.1 Sphingomonas bacterium | reverse complement strand
GGATTATGGCGTGCTGCTGGCGGCGGGCGACACGTTTCGAGCGGCGGCGATCAAGCAATTGCAAATCTGGGGAACGCGGATCGGCGCGGGGGTGATCGCGGGCAAGGAAGGCGGCGATAGTGCGGGGATCGTGTTCGACGGGGTCAAACAGGCGACCGCGACCGGGATCGACGCGCTGATCGTCGACACCGCTGGAAGATTGCAGAACAAGACCCATCTGATGGACGAGCTGACCAAGATCCGCCGCGTGCTCGGGCGGTTGAACCCCGAGGCCCCGCACGACGTACTGCTGGTGCTCGACGCGACCACCGGGCAGAACGCCCTAAACCAGATCGACGTGTTCAAGGAGAGCGCCGGAGTGACCGGACTTGTGATGACCAAATTGGACGGCACCGCGCGCGGCGGAATCCTGGTCGCGGCGGCCGAGCGGTTCGGGCTTCCGATCCACGCCATCGGGGTCGGCGAAGGGGTCGACGATCTGCGCCCGTTCGATCCGCGCGCGGTCGCGCGTGCTATTGCGGGCTTGAGCGAATGACCGACCAGCCAAAAAAGGTCAGTGGCCTCGTCACCTTCGCGGTAGATTTCGGGCCGCTGCTGATCTTCTTTCTGACCTACAAGTTCGCCGGCAACGGCATTCCCGGGATGGTCACGGCGACGCTGGTGTTCATGGTGGCGATCGTCGTCGCGGTCGGCATCGGCCATTTCGTGCTTGGTCGGGTGTCGCCGATGCTGTGGATGTCGGCGGTGCTGATCCTGTTTTTCGGCGGGATCACGATCTACCTCCACGACGCCAAATTTATCCAGATGAAGCCGACCATAATATACGTCCTGTTCGGCGCGGCGCTGCTGATCGGGCTGGCGCGCGGCAAGGCGTTGCTGCGCTGGCTGTTCGGGCCGATCTTCCCGGGATTGAACGACGACGGCTGGATGAAGCTCAGCCGTAACTGGGGGATCTTCTTCCTGGTGCTGGCTGGCGCCAACGAAGTGATGCGGCAGACGCTGAGCTTCGACACCTGGCTAACCGTGAAAGTGTGGGGAATGACGATCGTGTCGATGTTGTTCGCACTCGCCAACATGCCGATGCTGCTGCGCCACGGGCTCGATCCCGAGAGCGAGGTCGATGCGGTCGAAAAGACGCCGGTCGAATGAGCGAAGCGATCCTGGTGATCCGCGGCCTTCGCAAGGCTTATGCCAGCGGCACCGAGGCGCTGAAATCGGTCGATCTCGACATCCGCCGCGGCGAGATTTTCGCTTTGCTCGGACCCAATGGCGCGGGCAAGACAACCTTGATCAACATCGTCTGCGGGATCGTCACCCCGTCGGGCGGGACCGTGCTGGTCGATGGCAAGGATCATCTCACCGATTATCGCCACGCCCGCACCCGCATCGGGCTGGTGCCGCAGGAACTGACCACCGACGCGTTCGAAAGCGTGCTGTCGACGGTCAGTTTCAGCCGCGGCCTGTTCGGCAAAGCGCGCGATCCGGCCAAGATCGAGAGCCTGCTCAAGCGGCTGTCGCTGTGGGACAAGCGCAAGTCGAAGATGATGGAATTGTCGGGGGGAATGAAGCGCCGCGTGATGATCGCCAAGGCGCTCAGCCACGAGCCCGACATCTTGTTCCTCGACGAGCCCAGCGCCGGGGTCGACGTCGAGCTGCGACGCGACATGTGGAACATGGTGCGCCAGCTGCGTTCGGACGGGACGACGATCATCCTGACCACCCATTATATCGAGGAAGCCGAGGAGATGGCCGACCGCGTCGGGGTGATTTCGCGCGGCGAATTGATCGCGGCCGAGGACAAATCGGTGCTGATGGCCAAGCTTGGGCGCAAGACATTGAAGCTGACGCTGGCCGAGGCGATGACCGCGATCCCGCCCGAACTGGCCGAATGGAACCTCGCGATCGAGGATGACGGCCACATTCTGTGCTACATATTCGACGCCAATGCCGACAAGACCGGGGTGCCGTCGCTGCTGCGCCGGGTGAGCGACCTCGGGATCGGGTTCAAGGATCTGTCGACCCATCAGTCGAGCCTCGAGGATATCTTCGTCGGGCTGGTTCACGAGGAGCGCACGCCATGACCTTCAACGGCGAAGGCGTGGCGGCGATCTACCGCTTCGAGATGGCGCGCGCGCGGCGCACGATCTGGCAGAGCCTGGTCACCCCGGTAATCACCACCGCGCTTTACTTCGTGGTGTTCGGCGCGGCGATCGGCGGGCGCATGGCGGACATGGACGGGATCAGCTTCGGCGCCTTCATCGTCCCCGGGCTGACCTTGCTGTCGGTGTTCATGCAATCGATCTTCAACGCCAGTTTTGGGATTTATTTTCCGAAGTTTACCGGTACGATCTACGAATTGCTCTCAGCCCCAATCTCAAGCCTCGAAGTGGTCCTTGCCTACGTCGGCGCGGCAGTCACCAAGAGCATGGTGCTTGCACTGGTCACGCTCGCGACGGCAACCCTGTTCGTCGATATCCGGATCGAGCATCCGGCGATGATGCTGCTGTTTCTGGTGCTGATCACCACGGCGTTCTGCCTGATGGGGTTCGTGATCGGCATCTGGGCGCAGAATTTCGAGCAATTGCAGATCATTCCGATGCTGATCGTCACCCCGCTGACCTTCCTCGGCGGGGCGTTTTATTCGGTCACCGCGCTGCCTGAGCCGTGGCGCACGGTGACCTTGTTCAACCCGGTGGTGTATCTGGTTAGCGGATTCCGCTGGACCTTCTTCGGCACCGCCGACGTGCCGGTCGAAGCAAGCGTCGCGGCGATGCTAGCGATCATCGCCGCTTGCCTCGGCGCGATCACCTGGGTGTTCAAGACCGGGTACCGGCTCAAGCAGTAAGCGCGGGGGCGGCCTCCGCGCTTTCGTGCTGCGTCTGGTCGGCGCGGCTGACGCCGTTGCCGTCGAGGTTGTGGGCGACGAATTCCCAATTGACGATGTTGTGCAATACTGCCGTCGCGAACTTGGGCCGTTCGTTGCGATAATCGATGTAATAAGCATGTTCCCACACATCGAGCGTGAACAGCGGGACAAGGCCGTGGACGACCGGCGTATCGGCGTCGTGGAGCGAGGTGATCTTGAGCTTGTCACCGTCGAGCACCAACCAGCCCCACCCGCTGGCGAAGTGATTGACGCTCTCTTCGGCCAATTTGGTGAGCATGTCGGCGACCGACCCGAAGTCGCGCTCGATCCGGGCGGCAAGCTCGCCGCCGGGCCGCTGACCGGTGGGCGGTGCGAGGCATTGCCAGAAGAAGCTGTGATTCCACAGTTGCGCGCTGTTGTTGAACAGCTTCTTGTCGCCCTTTTCCTTGGCCGACTTGCTCACGTCGATCAGCGACTTTTCGCCAAGCCCGGCCGCCGCGGCAAGCTGATTGGTCTTGTCGACATAAGTGCGGTGATGCTTGCCATGATGGAAGTCGAGCGTTTCGGCCGACATGTGCGGCGCGAGCGCGTCCTTGGCAAAAAGCAGGTCGGGGAGCGTGAAGGGCATGCGCATTCCTATCCGGTCAGGGTGAGCTGCATCAACGAACCGCGCCCGCCTTGGCTCCACGCCCCTTGCCGACAATGCGACGAGCGGCGTAACAGACGGAGCAAGGGCGCATGGTCGCCGCATCAAAGGGGGACACTATGGGCAAACT
>JAJAYY010000018.1 GCA_026785965.1 Sphingomonas bacterium | reverse complement strand
TGCCAATCTGGCAGGAAAAGCAGCTTCGCCTGGCGGTGGAGGCCGCTTGCGTCGCCCTCTGGTCATGGCGTGTCGATGTCGACCGGTTCGCAATGGACGAGCGGGCGTTCGAGCTTTGGGGCTTGCCCTGGGCTGACCACGTCAGCTTCGAGGAGCTTTCCACCCACATCCATCCTGCCGATCGTGATAGGGTTCGGGCAGCTTTCTCCGCCACACGCGCGGTCGCCGGATCTTACGAAATCGACTTTCGAATCTGTCTCGGTGACGAAGTTCGCTGGATCTCGGCGCGCGGACAGGGTGCTGACGTCGGGATCTTAGACGGCGTAATGTTCGGGATTTTTATCGACGTGACGGGGCGCAAGCAAGCCGAGGAAGGCAGTGAATTGCTCGCCGGAGAGATGAGCCACCGGGTCAAGAACCTGCTCGCCATCGCAACGGGCCTGACTCAGCTTACCGGTCGATCGGCCTTGTCGGTTGAAGCAATGACTGGCGAACTGACAACACGGCTAACGTCATTGGGCCGCGCCCACGATCTCGTGCGTCCGCTACCTGGTGAGCAGGGCAAGGCCGCTTTGTTGGGCGACCTTATTTCGGTGCTGCTTGCCCCGTATGACGATACGGCGGCGTTCTCCGGCCGCATTCGGGTAGCCGTCGCGCGAATGGGGGTCGGGGAGCGGACGGCGACTGCACTGGCAATGGTGATTCACGAGTTGGCGACCAATTCCGTCAAATATGGCGCGCTTTCGTGTTCGGCAGGGTTCCTCGATGTGTCGAGCAAGATCGACGGGGACGACATCAGCGTGATTTGGGCCGAGACTGGTGGCCCGCTTATTAGCGAGGAGCCGGTCCTGAAAGGCTTCGGCAGCCGGCTCATCGCGCGCAGCGTTTCAGGGCAACTCGGCGGCGAACTCCTATACGATTGGCAGGCCAGCGGCCTCGTCGTAACGGTTAGAATGCGCCAGGAGAGATTGGCAGACTAAACTCTCGCCGAATGACTGTGCGCTTTTTATCCAAGCGGACGTTCTGGCACAGTTCGCTTAAAGCAACGTGAAATTGATTCGCTTCATTCCCGATCGTCGATCAAAGCTTGCTCCCTTTCGCCGAGCGACATCGGTCGGAGCAATATTTGACCGCGTCCCAGTCGCGCGCCCACTTCTTTCGCCACGCGAATGGCAGCCCGCATGCTCCGCAGAGTTTGGACGGAAGATCGCCCTTCTTGACCATCTTCGCCATTGCCGGCCTACTTGACGCCAAGGATTGCACGCGGCGCCAACGCATCTCGGGCAAGCGCGCGCACATCGACCCGCGCTTCCAGACGCGCCGCGAGCAAGGCAGTGCCGCTGATCTTGCGCTGGACGAACAGGATGTCCGCCGGGGGCACGTGCCACGCCGCCTTGTCCGCCGCGATGGTCGTGCCAAGCTCGCGCAACCCGCCCACGAACCTCCGATCGCCAAAATCGAACGGTCCGGGACGATGCATTTCGCCAAGGACGATGTCGATCATGCGATTGACGCGCTCGCCATGGCCATCGACCGCGCCGGTCCCGAGGAAGCCCGCTGCCACAGCCGCTTCGCGCACACCCGCGCGATCTTCGTCGAGACCCGCCTGGAGGAGTCGGCGATAGGCGCGCGCGGTTTCCCCGCCGACGGTTCGCGCGGCACCGAAGTCGAGGAGCACCAGTCGCCCCGTCTCCGCCTGGAAGCGATAATTGGCGAAATTGGGATCGGTCTGCATCACGCCAAATTCGAATAATTCGCGTAGCACGAGCATGATCAGCGTTGTCATTACCGCGTCGCGGGTCGCCTGCGGCGCGGCTACCAAGGATTCGATCGGCTGACCCTCGACGAAGCTCATCGCCAGAACGCTCGTCGTTGTGAACTCCTCGTCGAGTTGCGGCACGATGACATTGGGGTTGTCGGCCAACAGCTTGCCGAACAGCGTCATCTGCGCCCCTTCCCGGCCGTAATCGGCCTCATCGGCAAGCTGGCGCTTGGCCTCAGCGAGCAGCGGGGCCACATCGAGCTCCTTCGGCAACAACCCCGACACGCGCAGCAAGGTCGCGACATTGTCGACGTCGGCGTCGATGCTCTCGCGAATCCCGGGATACTGGACCTTGATCGCGAGGCTGCGACCGTCGTGGGTGATCGCGCGATGAACCTGACCGATTGAGGCGGCGGCGATCGGGCGCGGCTCGAACCGGCGAAACCGCGTCCGCCAATCCTTGCCCCATTGCGCCGCGAGCACCTGCTGGAGCTGTTGCGGGGGCATGTGGTGGGCGTTGTCGCGCAGCCGCGCCATGACCTGTGCCAGTTCAAGCGGCAAGAAATCGCCGGCATCCATCGAGATCATCTGGCCGAGCTTCATCGCCGCGCCGCGCAGGTGCGACAGGCGGTCGGCAAGCCGGCCGATATTGCCTGGAGTGAGCAGCATGTCGCTTATCCGCGGCCGCTCGCCCGCGGCCAACCGACGCGCGCCTTCGGCCAGCATCCCACCCGCCACCCCGCCGGCAAGTCGCCCGAACTGGCCGAGGCGCGACACGCGCCCGCTCGGTACCGCGCGCTGGCGTGGCTCAGGGAGTTCGTCGCTCACCAGCCCATGCTTCCAGGAACGCCCTTGAACGGCCCCGCGAGGTCCGTGGTGATCCACCCGCCGTAAAACGAGCCGGGCTGCGCAACCACGATCTCGCCATTAACCGAGCAGCGATCGAACGGTGCGGCGTAGAAGGCGAGATGATCGCGCAGCATCGCGAACGCGGGGCTTGGGTCGGGATAGCTCCAGCCGACGCGCGGCAGAACGAGGTCGCCGATCACGACGTCCCAGTAGAGCGCCGAGCCCTTCCATTCGCAGAACGAGCCTCCGCCCGCGCGGCGAAGCACCCCCGACGCGATCGCATCGGGCGGGATGTAATAGCTTGGCGGATGGCTGGTCTCGAGCGTCCGAACGCTGGCGCGCGTGTCGGCGATGACCTGGCCTGCATGCTCGATCCTCACATGCGCGGCGCATTGCTCGGCGATCGCCGGGCGCGGAAAATCCCACACGCTGCGCTGGCCGGGGCGGACCGGGTCAGGCCGCGGCCTCATGCTTCGCGCCCATCGGCGAACGCTCGCTGGAGGCGCGGTCGAACGCGGAGGAACGCGACATAAAGCCGCTCCAGCACCGCCAGCACCCCGGGCGAACGAGCCGCCAACCCAAGCGGTCGGAGCAACGGAATCGCACGCCACATCGCGGCGAACGCTGCCGCGCCCGACAGCAAGCGCCCATCTTCGGTCGCATGAAAGCGCGCCAGCATCGTCGCCGGATCGACCGGGCAAGTGCCAGCCGACGCTCGCGTCACGTCGACGAATTCAATCGCTCCGCGCCGGTCGAGCCGACGCATCAGCGCAATCTCGCGACGACAAAGTGGACAGCCGCCGTCATGCCACACAATCAGCTTGGTCATGCCAATGATATAAGGGCTCGACACGGGAGCGCATCAGCGGCGCAGAATTAAAACGCGAGGGCGCGCGGCGCGACTGAGCCGACCTCGATGACTGGCTGAACGAATGACCGCGCGCGCTTGGCGAGCATAGACCGGCTTGCCAGCGACCCTGCTTTTGACGCACCGCTCGCCTCATGTTCAGCATGGAACGATCAAGTCGGACCGCGCCGCAGTTGAGCGGGCGATCCGCGACAAGGGGGCCGGGGTCGACCTTGCTGCGCTGTTGGCGCTTGAGGCGGCGGTGCGTGGGGCGAACACCGACTTCAGGCTCGTGAACATGGTTCTCGCTTTGGGATCAGTGGTTGGCCTTCGCCAAGATCCGCCGATTGGTCATCGGACTTCGGGGTAGATCAATGCCGATCCGCTCTTCAGCAACATGTAAGCCGCCACCACAAAGATCAGAGATGCAAAAACGCTGGTCAGATGCCCACCGCCCGAAAGCCGCTTGGCCGCCTTGGTGCCGGCAAGGCTGCCGATGATTCCGCCGCCGATGAACAGCGCTGCGAGCAGCCAGTCGACGAGGCCCGAGAAGGCGTAATTGAGCGCGGTGGTCAGGCCGAAGGCAGTCACCGCAACCAAGCTGGTTCCGACCGCATTGATCATCGGCATGCTGGTCGATGCGATCAGGCCCGGCACAATCAAGAAGCCGCCGCCGATTCCAAAGAATCCTGAAAAGGCACCGGTGCCGAGGCCGTAGCCAAGCACCTTGGGGGCGTTGCCGCGATTACATTGCGCGTCCTCGATCCCGACCACGTTTCGTCGGCGCAGCATCAATATTCCGACGACGATCATGACGATTGCGAACAGGAACAGCAGCCGCTGGCCGTCGAACGCCTTTCCGGCGGTCGATCCGGCAAACGCCCCGGCAATGCCTGCCCCGGCATACATTAATCCGCAACGCCATTTCACCGTCCCATGCCGGCTATGGTTGAACAGGCCGAGTGCGGCGTTGGCGGCGACCGCCAGGGCGCTGGTCCCGATCGCGATATGCGGGCTTTTTACGCCGACCAGATAGACCATCAGCGGAACCGCGAGGATCGATCCGCCGCCGCCGACAAGACCGAGGCTGAAGCCGACGAGCGCGCCGGACAGGACGCCAAGAACCATGTGCAGCGTGTCGAGCATCAGTCGCCCTCACGCGCGAATGGAGTGGACGTGCTCAGCTGCTCGATACGCGCGCGGAACGGTTCAAGATCATAGCCTTGCGAAGCGGCGATGCGGATGCGTTCGTCAGCGCTCTGCGAACCTTCGTTCGCCAGCGCACACAGCAGTGCCGCGCGGGTTCCGGTGCGGCAAAAGGCGGCGATCGGGGTCGGCAGTTCGCGCAATGCTGCCGCGAAGGCAGCCACATCGTCGTCGTCGATCTGGCTCGCGACCACCGGGATATGCCGCGCTTCCATGCCATGGCTGTGCGCCGCGGCGGCGATTGCGGCCCAAGCCGGTTGATCGGCGGATTCGCCATCGGGTCGGTTGCTGATGATCGACTTGAAGCCGCGGCGGGACAATTCAGCAATATCCGTTTCGCTCACCTGCGGCATGACTGACAGGTCTGGGGTCAAATTCTTGCGCTTCATGACACGCTCCTTGGTTGCAATTCGTGACGGCGCTCGGGCCAAGCGCGATGGAGTGCCATCCCGGCAAGCATCGCCGCGATGAATGGCAGCACCGCGACCGGCGACAGCGCGAGCGACGCGACGGCCGGGCCGGGGCACAGGCCGGCGATGCCCCAGCCGACTCCGAACAGCGCCGATCCGATCAACAGCCCGCGATCGAGGTCGCTCCGGTCGGGCAAGGAGAATTTCTCGCCGAACAGCGGGCGTCTCATGCGCGCCTGAATGCGCCACGCGATGGCCATCACGATTACCGCGCCGCCTATCACGAACACCAACGTCGGATCCCAGCGCCCGAAGACGTCGAGAAAGCCGCGCACACGCGCCGGGTCGGTCATGCCCGAAACGGTCAGACCCGCGCCGAACAGCGTACCGGAAATCAACGGCGGCAGCAGCTGTCGGACCGCACTCATGATCCACCTCCGAAGGCGGCGATGAGCGCCACCGTGACAATTCCTGCCGCGATGAAGGTTGCGGTGGCCAGGATGGATCGCTGCGAGAAGCGGCTAACGCCACAGACGCCATGCCCGCTCGTGCAGCCACTGCCCATGCGCGTGCCAAAACCGACGAGCAGGCCGGCAATAATTAGCACCGGCCACGAGGCGAAGTCGGCTGGTTTCCAGTCGGTCGTCGTGGCGATCGCCAGCGCACCGAGCGGCAGCCCGGCAAGGAAGCCCCAGGCGCTGGTCATCGCCATGTCGCCATTGGCCAGGCCGGTGGCGCGTGCGGCGATCCCCGAGACACCGGCAATGCGGCCCGCGCCGAGCAACATCATCGCTGCGGCGAGCCCGATCAGGACACCGCCGACAAGCCCATGCAGCGGCTGGGCATAGGGAAAGGCCTCGATCATAGCTGGTCGATCGGGAGCTTGAGGTAACGCACGCCATCCTCGGCGGGCTCTGGCAAATGACCCGCGCGGATGTTGACCTGCAACGCCGTCAGGATCAGTTTGGGCATCGACAGCGTCGCATCGCGCTGGGTGCGCATCTCGACAAACTGGTCTTCGGTGACACCCTCGTGGATGTGGACATTGCCCGTGCGCTCGGCGAGCATCGTCGTTTCCCACACAAAATCGTCGCGGTTGGGTGCCTTATAATCATGGCACAGGAACACCCGCGTGGCGTCCGGCAGCTGCATCAGGCGGCGGACCGAGCGATACAACTGG
>JAJAYY010000017.1 GCA_026785965.1 Sphingomonas bacterium | reverse complement strand
TACGCCGGTAATCGTCGCCGCCAACAAGGCCGAGGGACGCGGCGGCGAGGCCGGGCGGCTCGAGGCGTACAAGCTCGGGCTGGGCGAGCCGTTCGCGCTGTCGGCCGAGCATGGCGAGGGGCTGGTCGACCTGTTCGAGGCGCTCCGCCCGCATCTCGAGCGCGAGGGCGACGAAGAGATCGTCGAAGACGATGAGGAGCGCGAGGACGGTCCGCTCAAGCTGGCGATCGTCGGGCGCCCCAATGCGGGCAAATCGACGCTGGTCAACAAGATGCTCGGCGAGGAGCGGATGATCACCGGTCCCGAGGCGGGGATCACGCGCGATTCGATCAGCATCGAATGGGAGTGGCACGAGCGCAAGGTGCGGCTGATCGACACCGCCGGCTTGCGCAAGCGGCCCAAGGTCCAGGACAAGCTGGAGAAATTGTCTGCCGCCGACACCCGTCGGGCGATCGATTTCGCCGAAGTGGTGGTGTTATTGCTCGACGCGACTCGCGGGCTCGAGGCGCAGGATTTGCGAATCGCCGACCAGGTGCTCGAAGAGGGCCGAGCGTTGGTCATCGCGCTCAACAAATGGGATGTCGCCGAGCATGGCTCGTCGCTGTTCAACGGGGTCAAGGCGGCGTTGCTCGAAGGGCTGAGCCAGTTGAGGGACGTGCCGTTGCTGACCGTGTCGGGCAAGACTGGCAAGGGCATCGACCAACTGCTCGGCGCGGCGTTCGAAGTGCGCGAAAACTGGTCGCGGCGGGTCGGCACGGGCGAGCTCAATCGCTGGTTCGGCAAGGCGGTCGAGACCAATCCGCCGCCTGCACCGGGGGGCAAGCGAATCAAGCTGCGCTACATCACCCAGGTCAAGACGCGCCCGCCGAGCTTCGTCATTTTCGGCAGCCGGGTCGATCAGCTGCCGACCAGTTATCACCGCTACCTGCTCAATTCGATGCGTCGCGACCTCGCGCTCGGCCCGGTGCCGCTGCGGCTGACGATGCGCGCGACCAAAAACCCCTACGACGACAAATCGTCATCATAACTGTGTCTTTACCCTTTGCGGTTTAGATGAGGCCGGTGGACATGAGCCCCGGAGTGGCGGGGATAGGAGCGATCATTGGACGACGGCATCGACATCGTCGATTGGGTGCATTTCGAGAAGAGCCGCGGCGAGCTTGGCCCGGGGTTCATCCGCATCCTTGGTTATTTCCGTGAGGACGGCGCCAAAAGCGTTGCCGCGATCGAGGCCGCGATGCGCGAGCAGAACAGCGTCGGGCTGGTGATTCCGGCGCACACGCTGAAGGGCGAAGCGCGCCAGTTCGGCGCCGAGCCGCTCGCCGCCAAGGCCGAACTGATCGAACAGACCGCGCGCTTCAGCATCGAGACGCGCAGCTTCCCGGACGAATTGATCGCCGACGTGGTCGAACTGCGCGAATTGTGGAGCGCGACGCTCGACCTGTTCGAAAAAGCGACCAACCCGTTGCTGACCCGCACCGCGCCGGCCGCCGGCGGGTTCGGCAAGAAGGTCGCCAACCAGGGCTTCGGCCGGATCTAGGCAGTCGGCGCTGGCTTGCGCATGGGTTGCAATTCCCAGCGCACGAGGCTGCGCCACAGCCATTCAAGCGGGCCGTAGGTGAAGCGATCGAGCCACGGCTTCGACCACGCCAGCATCAGCACCCACATCGCGACGACGACCAGCCATAGAGAAATGCGGCTGAACTGGCCGAACAGGCCGAAACCCCAGCCGTAGAACAGGCCGGTCAAAACGATGCTGGTGCCAAGATAGTTGCTGAATGCGGCGCGCCCGGCGGCGGCGATGCGACCGACCAACGGCCCACCGCGACGGGTCAGCAGGATGATCAGCGCCGCATAAGCGACGACCATCACCGGGCGGAACGGAACGGTCGCGGCGAACGACCAGGTGAACAGGCCCTCGACGCTGGATCGATCGATGAAGATCAGCGCGAGGCAAATTGAATAAGTCGGGATTGCAATCGCGAAGCCGGTCAGCGCGGTCTTGCGATAGCGCGCATCATCCCAGTCCCCGGCGAGAAAACCGCTTTTCAGCGCCGCCATTCCGAACAGCATGTAAGCGAGCGTCTCCCAGCCAAACAGGAAGGTGAACACAATTGGCATGAGCGGTTTTTCGGTCACTTGATAAGTGACGATTTCCGACCACGGACCGAGATAAAGAGCCATCGTTTCGCGCAGCAGCGCCGCGCCTGGGACGGCGACGTCGCGACTAAGCTCGGTCCAGGCCGCGACGGTATCGACGCTCGGATTAGGAGCGGCCGCCGCCGCGCTCAGCGACTGGGCGTAAGCGGCGATCGCGGTCATGATCACAAGCTGGACCAGCACCAGCGCGACCCCCCAGCCGATCAGCACGCGCGGTGGCTTGGTGCGGAACAACCAGGCGACCATGCCGATCAGCGCGTAGCCGATCAGAATGTCGCCGTACCAGATCAAATAATAATGGATCATCCCGAACAGCAGCAGCCACAGCTGGCGACGGAAGGTCACCCGGCGGGCGGAGTCGCCCGATTTCTCGGCAAGCTGGATCACGAGCAGCATCGACGCGCCGAACAGGAAGGAGAACAGCCCGCGCATCTTGCCGTCGATCAGCACGAAGCTGACCGCATAGGATGCAAGGTCGGCGGCGCTGTCGGCGCCATAAGCGAGTGGGTTGATATAGGCCTGTGGAGGCATGGCAAAAGCGACGATGTTCATCGCCAATATGCCCATCACCGCCACCCCCCTGACGATGTCGAGCGTCGCGATGCGCGCGGCCGTGGATGCGGTCATGGTTCCCCCCGCGCCGCCGTCTTCCTGAAACGGATTTCGGGATCAATCCCGGCGCCGACGCCAAGTTTGACCATTATCGATGCTGAAACAAGTTCAGGCTGAAGATTGCACGCTGATCCGCATCGCGAATTCATTCGGCGGTTTCTGAGGACAGGTTCGACCCACCCCCGACCCCTCCCTGCCCGGGAGGGGGGACCCGGCGCAGCGGCTGAAGCTGCCACCGCGCGAGGCTGCGCCAGGCCCATTCGAACGGGCCGTAATTGAAGCGCTCGAGCCACCATTTCGACCACAGCAGCATCAGGGCCCACACCGGCACCACGAACAGCCACGCCTCGAACCGCGACAGGGTCGCGTAGAGGTTTCCGGCAAAGCCGAAGAACAGCAATGTGCCGATGAACGTGCAGCCGAGATAATTGCTGAACGCGGTGCGGCCGACCGCCGCGAAGCGGGTGGTGAGCGCGCCGCCGGGCGTGGCCAGCAGGATGATCAAAGCGGCATAGCCCATCGCCGCGATCGGCCGGAACAGCGGCGCGAAGCCGAAATTGACGGCGAAGAAATAAGGCGCGAGGAAATCCTTGGCGAGCACCAGCGCCGCCAGCGCGGCATAAGCGACCAGGCTGACCCCGATTGCGACAACTGCGACCTTGCGATAGCGCCGCCGCTGCCACTGGCCGGTCAGGAACCCGCCTTTGAAGCCGGCCATCCCGAGCAGCATCAGCGGCAGCGTTTCAAGCCACAAAGGACCCAGATCGAACGGCGCGGCGATGCCTTGCTGCTTGGCCCATGCGAAATGGCTGGCGATGTCGCGGTGGGCGGCCTTGTCCTTGGCGATCGCGGCGGCGGGGGCATCACTTTGGCGAGCCTCCTTGACCTCGGCGATCATCTTGGGCGTGGCAGTGCCAGCGTCGATGCGATCGACCATCTGCTCATATTCGACGATGCCGCGGCCTTCGAAGAACGCACTGAGCCCGGCGTGGACCACGAGCCCGGCGGCGGCGATGACGAACAACGGCCGCGCCTTCACCCGGGCGAACAGAGCGGCGAGCAGCCCGACCGCGGCATAATGGGTCAGGATGTCGCCCCACCACAACATTGCCCAGTGGAGCAGGCCGAACCCCATCAGCACGATCATCCGCGCGACATGAGTGCGCCAGCCCGAGCGGCCGGCGGCGACCGCGCGTTCGATGACCAGCATCAGCGAGGCGCCGAACATGATTGAGAACAGGGCCCGCAACTTGCCGTCGATGAGCAGGAAATTGCCGAGCCACATCAGCCGGTCGGCGAGCGTTTCGAAGCCGAACGCGGGCGGGTAGAAATAGGCCTGCTGGATCATCGCCATGCCGACGACATTGACCGAGAAGATCCCCATCACCGCGACCCCGCGGGTGACATCGAGCGATTGGATGCGGGTCGGGACGGGGAGCGGCGCGATCATGCCAAGTGCCTTACCGCCATAACACAGTTTGCGCGATAGTCGTTCGACGAACGGCGGTCCGTCGAGCCGTAAGCGTCAGGCGCCGCTCTCGGCTGGCTTCGACTGGAGCTGGACGTAATTCTGGAGGCCCATGCGCTCGATCATCTCGAACTGCCGTTCGAGCGTGTCGACATGACTTTCCTCATTGGCGAGGATGTCGGCGAAGAGGTCGCGGCTGACGTAATCGCGGACGCTTTCGCAATGTGCGATCGCGCCCTTCAACTGGGCGACGGCCTCGAGCTCGAGCGCGAGATCGGCGCCCAGCATTTCCTCAACGCTTTCGCCGATGCGCAAGCGGCCGAGCGCCTGGAAATTGGGCAGCCCATCGAGGAACAGAATGCGTTCGGCGAGGCGGTCGGCGTGCTTCATCTCGTCGATCGATTCGGCGCGTTCGAACTCGGCGAGGCGTTTCAGCCCGATATGGTCGAGCAAGCGGTAATGGAGCCAATATTGGTTGACCGCGGTGAGCTCGTTGCGGAGCGCTTCGTTGAGTAGCTTGAGTGTCTGGGGATCGCCCTTCATTGGTGCCTCCATGCCGTGCGAGGCCCATAACCCACTGGGCGGAGCGGGCGAAGCGCTAATTCAGGCGGCGCGGGCGTCGACGTGGAGCAGGTGCGCGCGCTCGGAAAGGATCAGATCCTCGGCATGGTCGCGGCACGACCCGCACTGAAACTCGCAGCCGAGTGAGCGGTAAGCGCTTTCGGGGCACGGGCAGCCGCGGCGGGCGGCGGCCCTGACCTCATCCTCACGAATCGCGTTGCAGCTGCACAGGATCATGCGACGCTTATAACGCTAATGCGACCTATTCGCAAATAGAATCCTGTTCGCGCCTTTCGCGCCTTCGCGGGATAAGATTGTTCGAGGAAGGCGCGAAGGCGCGAAGAAAGGAAATGCAGACCCCACGCAATGACGGTTTGGGTCAGGCGAGCGCGGCGTCGGCACCCATCAGCTTAGGGAAGAAGCCTTCGTGCGCGGCGCGGAGGTCGGAGAGAGGGATGCCGCGCAGGCCCGTCCAATTTAGTTGATCGGTGCCGGTGTACCCAAGCAGAGTGACGCAAATGCGAAACTGATGCGC
>JAJAYY010000016.1 GCA_026785965.1 Sphingomonas bacterium | reverse complement strand
GCGATCGACAGCCGTTCCTGGGGGAGCTGGTTCATCAGCATCCCGAAGCCAGCATTCTCGCCGCCCAGCAGCCGATCGGCGGGAAGCTTGACCGCGTCGAAGAACAGCTCTGCCGTATCATTGCCGTGGAGCCCGATCTTGTCGAGGTTGCGGCCGCGCGAAAAGCCCTCGTCGCCGGCTTCGACCAGGAACAGCGACAGGCCGCGCGCGCCGCCTTCCTCGGTGGTGCGCGCGGCGACGATCACCAGGTCGGCGCTGTGGCCGTTGGTAATGTAGGTCTTGGCGCCCGACAGCGCCCAGCCGTTGCCGTCGCGGCGCGCGATCGTCTTGAGCGCTTGCAAATC
The DNA here is from genome assembly GCA_026785965.1 of Sphingomonas bacterium. Lineage (GTDB taxonomy): Bacteria > Pseudomonadota > Alphaproteobacteria > Sphingomonadales > Sphingomonadaceae > Sphingomicrobium. Next base: position 4,636 of record JAJAYY010000016.1, on the reverse strand, counting down.
GCTGCCCGCGCCGGGCTCGGTCATCGCGATCGCGCTGATCGTGGTGCCGGCGACCATCCCGGGGAGGTAGCGCAATTTCTGCTCCTCGCTGCCGTAGTGGACGAGGTAATCGGCGACGATGTCCGACTGGAGCGTGAAGCCGACCGCCGAGCCGAGGTAGGAGATTTCCTCGCCGACGATCGCGTTGAAGCCGAAGTCGAGCCCGAGCCCGCCATAAGCCTCGGGGACTTGCGGGCACAGCAGCCCGGCCGCGCCGGCTTTCTCCCACGCGCCGCGCTCGACGATCCCGTCGCGCTCGTGCCGGTCGAGGTGGGGCGCGATGGTTTCGGCGAGATAGCGGCGCACCGTGTCGCGGAACGCGTGGTGCTCGGGCGAGAAGAGGTCGCGGTCGTGGGCGTCGATCATGCGGCAACCTCAAACTTACAAACGGCCAGGGCAGGACTCATCCCGTCGCGCCGCTTCGACCTTAGAGCCGGCGCGGACGCGATGGTTGGCGCAAAGCCGACCCACAGGACAGTCTTTTCCGCCGCGCCGCGCGGTGCGGGCGCTGCGATCGCCAGATTAAATCAAAAACAGCGGAACGTACCTTCAGCTAATATGTTGATATAACACATTAAATCCCAACAAGGAAAAAATAACATGCGAAGCCCCTCCGCTCGAAAGCTTATTGTGCGCGCTGCCCTGGCCGGTGCAGTGGCAGTTGCCGCCATCTCCGGTTACGGCCTTGCCGCGACGCCGAACGCCGCTGCCTCAACCACCTACCGGGCCGAGCTCCGCTCGTTGACCGGAGGCGCGGCACGCGGCCAGGCGGAACTGCGACTGGCGGGCAATGGCAAGACGCTGCTGGTGCACATCACGGCGTCCGGGCTCGAGGCGGGGGGCGATCATATCAGCCATATCCATGGTCTGTCGTCGGGCGGCCAAGCGGTCGATTCGACCTGTCCGACCCAGGCCCAGGATAGCGACGGCGATGGTTTCGTCGAGCTTGCCGAGGGCCAGGTGACCTACGGCCCGATCCTGCTCGATTTCATGAACATCGATCCCGACAAGGACGGCAAGATCGATTTCCGCAAGACCGTGCGCCTGTCGGGCAATGAAGGTGCGACCCCGCTTGCCGATCGCCACATCGTCATTCACGGCATGTCGGTCGGTCCGGTCGGCGCAGGAACACCGGGCGAAGTCGACGGCACTGCCGGCTACAAGACGGTATTGCCGGTGCTGTGCGGCGAAATCCAGCCGGCCCGCTAAGCATCAACCAAGCGCGAGACGACCGGGGGGGCGGGGGTGAACCTGCCTCCCCGGCTTGCGCAACAGTGATGCAGCGTTAGGCTCGCGCTGATATGGCTGGACCGCTTCACGGACTGACGATCATCGAGCTCGCCGGGCTTGGGCCGGGGCCGTTCGCGGCGATGATGCTGGCCGATCATGGCGCGAGCGTGATCCGGGTCGAGCGCGCAGGAATGATCAGCGTGCCGAACGATCCGCTGCGGCGCGGGCGCCGGTCGATTTCGCTCGATTTGCGGCGTGACGAATGTCGCGCGGTGGTGCGGCGGCTGGCGGGCGACGCCGACGGGCTGATCGAGGGCTTCCGGCCGGGCGTGATGGAGCGGCTGGAGCTTGGTCCCGACGCGCTGCTCAAGGCCAATCCGCGGCTGGTCTACGGTCGGGTTACCGGGTGGGGGCAGGACGGTCCGCTGGCCCAGGAAGCCGGGCACGACATCAATTATCTGGCGCTGACCGGGCTGCTTCACGGGATCGGCCCCAAGGAGCGCCCGGTGGTGCCGATCAACTATATCGCCGATTATGCGGGCGGCGGAATGATGCTCGCATTCGGCATGGCCGCCGCGCTGCTGGCGGTGGCGCGCGGCGGGGCGGGCCAAGTGATCGACGCGGCGATGACCGAGGGGGCAGCGCTGATCGGCGCGCAGACCTATGGCCTGAGGGCGGCGGGCGCGTGGCGCGACGAGCGCGAAGCCAATCTGCTCGACGGTGGCGAGCCGGCCTATGCGATCTATCGCTGCGCCGACGGCAAATATGTGAGCCTCGGGGCGATCGAGCCGCAATTCCGTGCCAGCCTGTTCAAGGGTCTCGCTTTGCCGCTCGATGCGAGCCGCGACGACATTGCGGCGGTAATCGCGACGCGGGCTCGCGACGCGTGGGCGGCGCATTTCGCCCGCACCGACGCCTGCGTCGCCCCGCTGCTCGATCTCGACGAGGCGCCGGTGCATCCGCACAATATCGCGCGGCGGGCGTTCCTTGACCTTGACGGCGTGTTCCAGCCGGCGCCAGCGCCGCGCTATTCGGAAACGACGCTCGATCGGCCCGATCCGCCGCGCCGCGAAGGCGAGGATGGCGCGGCGATCCTCGCCGAACTGGGCTATGGCGCGAGCGAGATCGAGGACATTCTGAAAGGCGCCGCGTGAATCCGCTCTACGAAACGATGGCGACGAGCGTGTTCGAGCGCATGTCGCTGGCCGCGGCGAAGCATCAAGCGATCAACCTTGGGCAGGGTTTTCCCGATTTCGGGTGGCGGCCCGAGATCATCGAGGCGGCGGCGAGCGCGCTGCGCGAGGGGTCGAACCAATATGCCCCGTCGCGCGGGCTGCCGTTGCTGCGCGAGGCGGTATCTGGACATTATCGCCGCCACCACGGGCTCGACCTGTCGGCCGAGCATGTCTGTGTCACCAGCGGCGCAACCGAGGCGCTGGCGGCGGCGATCCTGGCGACGGTCGCGCCGGGCGACGAAGTGATCGTGATGACGCCGGCCTATGACGCTTATGCGCCGCTGGTGCGACGCGCCGAAGGGGTGGTGCGCGAAGTCGCGCTGCAGCCGCCCGGATGGCGGATCGAACGCTCCGCGATCGAGGCGGCGGTAACCTCGGCAACGCGTGCGATCATCCTCAACAATCCGCACAATCCGACCGGACGCCTGTTCGACGCCGACGAGTTGGCGATCGTCGCCGAAGTGGCAATCGCCCACGACCTGATCGTCATCGCCGACGAAGTGTGGGAGCATGTCCTGCTCGACGGCCAGATGTTCACCCCGATCGCCGCGCTGGCCGGAATGGCGGGGCGGACGCTCAAATGCGGATCGGCGGGCAAGATCTTCTCGCTCACCGGGTGGAAGATCGGCTGGCTGGTTGCAGCCCCTGAACTCGCCACGCTGGCCGCTCGCGCGCACCAGTTCCTGACCTTCGCTTCGGCCCCCAACCTCCAGACCGCGGTCGCTTTCGGGCTGGCCGAGGGCGATTCGTGGCTGGCGCCGATGCGGACCGGATTTGCGCGGGCGCGCGACCGGATGAGTGCGGGACTCGCGGCGGCGGGCTTTGCCGTGCTGCCGAGCGCGTCGACCTATTTTTTGTGCGTCGACCTGGCCGCATCGGGCATCGCCGCCGATGACGAGGCGTTCGCCGCGCGTGCGGTAGAGCAGGCCGGGGTGGCGGTGGTGCCGCTGTCGCCATTCGCCGAACAGGACCCGCCGCGCCACCTGATTCGCTTATGCTTCGCCAAGCGCGACGAGACGATCGATGCTGGCGTGGCGGCTCTGGCGCGGGCGCGGGACTTGTTCGGTCAGGCCGCCGCGACGGGCGCACGCCCGGCATAATCGGGCCACCGTTTGGCCCATTCGGCGAGCCATGGTTTGAGCGCGGTCGGCGCGAGCGGTTGCGAGATCAGATAGCCTTGCGCGACGTCGCAGTTGAGGTCGCACAACAGCCGCAGTTGAGCCTCGGTCTCGACCCCTTCGGCGGTGACCGTCAGCCCAAGCCCGTGGGCCAGTTCGATGATGCATTTGACGATCAGCGCGCTTTCGTTGGAGCTGGTCGAATCATTGATGAAGAAGCGGTCGATCTTCAATTCGGTGAACGGCAGTTGGCGCAATTGCATGAGCGTCGAATAGCCGACCCCGAAGTCATCGATCGCCAGCCCGATGCCCTTGATCCGAAAGCGGGTCAGCGTGTCCATCAGCTTGACCAGCGGCTGGGTCGCACCCTCGGTCAATTCGAGCACCAGGGCTTCGGTCGGGACGCCGAGCGCGCGGCACATCCGTTCGACGAGGTCGGGAAAATCAAGCTGGTCGAGGCTCAGCGCCGAAATGTTGAACGCGAGGCAGGTATCGATCCCCTCGTCCTGCCACGCCAGCCATTGGCGCAGCGTGGTGCGCAGACCCCATTGGGTGAGCTCGTCGATCAGGCCATATTTTTCGGCCAGTGGAACGAACCGCGACGGCGACACCGCGCCAATTTCAGGATCGTCCCAGCGGACCAGCGCCTCGACCCGCTTGAGGGCGCCGGTGCTGAGCGAGATCTTGGGCTGATAGACCATGTGCAGGCGACCATTGATCAAGGCCCGTTCGAAGCCGTCGAGCAGCCCGAGGTCCCCCGCCGCGATCATCCAGCGAGCGTCGGCTTGAGTCGTTTAAGGATTTCCTCGAGCGCTTCGAGCCGCGTCGGCTTCTCGAGCGGTCCGACCATCTTGAGCCCCAGCGCTTCACCCAGTCGGAAGGCGCTTTCAAGCACGCGGCGCTCAAACCCCGAGATAATCAGCACCGGTCCGTCGAAGTCCTGATCGGCAAGGAAGCGCAGCAGCTCGACCCCGTCGCTGCCCGGCATGCCGAGATCGAGCGCGACCACGGCGG
>JAJAYY010000015.1 GCA_026785965.1 Sphingomonas bacterium | reverse complement strand
TCAATGTATGGATTGATCGGCAAGATGACCGCGCAGGCAGGGCAGCGGTTGGCGCTTGCGACGATCCTGATTGACGGGGTCGCGGGGATGCCCGGCTGCCTCAGCTACATCGTCGCCGCGGATCCGGTCGACGCCAACGCTCTGTGGATCACCGAAGTGTGGATAGACCAGGCGCATCACAAAGCGTCGCTTTCGCTGCCGTCGGTGCAGGAGGCGATCCGCAAGGGTCGCCCACTGATTGCCGCCATGGATCGGGGTCAGGAAACGCGCCCGCTCGGCGGCTTCGGCTTGGCCAAAGCCTAACCCGTCGTGCGCCGCTCGATCGTCGCACCGACCGCCTGGAGCTTTTCCTCGAGCCGCTCATAGCCGCGGTCGAGGTGGTAGACGCGCAGCACTTCGGTTTCGCCTGTCGCGCACAGGCCGGCGAGGACCAGGCTCATCGAGGCGCGAAGGTCGGTCGCCATGACCTGCGCCCCGGTCATCCGCTCGACCCCGTGGACGATCGCCGAGCGCCCGCAGACGTCGATGTTCGCGCCCATGCGGCGCAGTTCGGGGACGTGCATGTAACGATTCTCGAAGATCGTCTCCTCGAGGAAGCTTTCGCCCGGCGCCATGCACAGCATCGCCATGAATTGCGCCTGCATATCGGTCGGGAAGCCGGGGTAAGGCGCGGTCGAGATGGCGAGCGGCTTTAGTGGCTTGTCGGCGGTGACCCTGATCCCGTCGGCGGTGAATTCGACCACCAGGCCAGCGGCGGCGAGCGCGTTGGTGATCGCCAGCATGTCGTGCGGTCGCGCACCGACCAACTCGATCGAGCCGCCGGTGATCCCCGCCGCGCAGGCGTAGCTGCCAGCCTCGATGCGGTCGGGCATGACGTCATAGGTGCAACCATTGAGCCCCTCGACCCCGTCGATGATCAGGTGCGACGACCCGATGCCCTCGATCTTGCCGCCCATCGCGACCAACAAATTGCACAGATCGACGATTTCGGGTTCGCGCGCGGCGTTGAACAATTGGCTCCGGCCGGTGGCGAGAACGGCCGCCATCAGCGCATTCTCAGTCGCGCCGACCGATACGACGGGGAAGCTATATTCGCCGCCCGAAAGGCGGCCCTTGGGCGCGGTCGCCTTGACGTAGCCCGCGGCGAGCTCGATCTCGGCGCCGAGCGCTTCCAATGCCTGCAAGTGGAGGTCGATCGGGCGGTCGCCGATGGCGCAGCCGCCGGGCAGCGAAACCGTTGCCTCGCCGGCCCGCGCCAGCATCGGGCCGAGCACGAGGATCGAGGCGCGCATCTTGCGCACCATGTCATACGGCGCGACGGTCGAGGCAATTTCGCGCGCGCTCAAGGTCATGCGCCGACCGAACTCGCCTTTCTTGACCCCCGCGATCTTGGTCGAGGCGCCAAGTCCGTTGAGCAGATGCGAGAAATTGTCGACGTCGGCGAGGCGCGGCAGATTGCCGAGCGTAAGCTTGTCCGCGGTCAGCAGCGCGCACGGCAGCAGCGTCAGCGCGCTATTCTTGGCCCCAGAAATCGGGATGCGGCCTTCAAGACGCTTGCCGCCGACAATGTGAAGGGAATCCATGACGCGCTTTAGCGCGATGGGTGCGGCGTGCAATCCCCGCCCCTTCAGGAGCGGCGAAGGGTCACGCTTTCTCCAGCGTGCACTGGAGCGGGTGCTGGTTTTCGCGGGCGAGGTCGATGACCTGACCGACCTTGGTCTCGGCCACTTCATAAGTGAACACGCCGCACACCGCGACGCCATTTTGATGGACCTGGAGCATGGTCCGCGTGGCATCCTCGATGCCCATCGAGAAAAATTGTTGGAGCACGAGCACGACGAATTCCATCGGCGTGTAATCGTCGTTGAGCATCAGCACCTTGTAGTTCGACGGCTTCTTGGTGCGCGGGCGGGTGCGCGTGACGACCCCGGTCTCGATCTCGTCGAGCCCGTCGCCGCGGCCGGGTTCGTCGCCCGCCATGAGAATCGTCAAACTGTCCATAAGTCGCCCACGATATGGCATGGCGCCGAGCCGCTGCAAGGTGCCTTGAAGCTGAAATACGAAACGGCCGCTTCCCGATTGGAAAGCGGCCGCCCGTTTAGCCAACCCCAGGGGGGCAGGGTTAGGCTGTCAGCTCGTTGATGCGCTCGGCATTGACGCTGGCGCGGTTCGAGATCGGCTGGATCGCTTCACCGGCAAGCTTGACCATCTGCTCGGTCAACTTCGAGCTTTCCGAAACCATGCGGTCGAACGACGAACGCACCAGTTCCGACTGGAGCTGGAAGAATTCGGTCGGCGACTTGGCTTCGGCCAAGGTGCGCACCGCGGCCGAAGCCTGCTCGAGACCGTCACGGCCCGAAGCGAGGACGTCCTGGCCGATCGACTTGACGCCAGCGGCGGCGATGCGGCCGGCTTCGGCCAGCGCTTCGACATTGGCCTTGGCGAGGTCGGTCATTTCCTGGGTCGCGGCCTGCGACTTGGCGGCGAGCTCCTGGCCGCGCGCGCCGGCATCGGCGAACAGGCCCTGGAACTTGTCACTGCCGGGAAGCTGGAAGCCGGCGAACAGCTGGGTGAAATCGTTGGTCATCTGATTGGTCCTTTCGAATTGGGTTGCAGCCGCGGCGACAGTCGCCTTGGCCATGCGGCGCACCGGCTTGGCGGCGCGCTGGTTGATTTTCTTGACTGCGGCGACGACCTTGGCCGGAGCGGCCTTGCGGGCGCGGCGGACGGTCTTGGCCTTGGCTTTGGTGGCCGGCTTGGCCTTGGCGGTCGGCTTGGCGGCGACCGTCTTGGCAGCGACCGCCTCGACCTTGTCGGCGACGGCCTTGATCGGGGCCTTGACGGCTTCGGTGGTGGTATCGATCTTGGTCTGGTCGTTCACGGTTGATCTCCTATGTTGCAATGCACAATAGTCGAGTCGAACGAAAGTTTCAAGGATTTTTGTGCGGTGCAGCATAAAGTGCGACGCAGCGCCTTGACGGCACCCCTTTCGCGGGGGCATTTGAACCATGGACCCGTCGAAACCCGCCGCTTTGTCGCGCCGCCGCCGCGGCCTGCTGATTGTCCTGTCGTCGCCCTCGGGCGCCGGCAAGACCACGATCAGCCGGATGCTGCTCGAGATCGATCGGGGGATCACCATGTCGGTCTCGGCCACCACTCGGCCCAAGCGCCCGGGCGAAGTCGACGACGTCCATTATCATTTCGTCGATGATGCCGGCTTCAAGGCGCTGATCGACGACGGCGAATTGGCCGAGTGGGCCTACGTCTTCGACCATCGCTACGGCACGCCCAAGGCGCCGATCAAGGCCGCGCTCAAGGCCGGAAGCGACATTTTGTTCGACATCGACTGGCAGGGCACGCAGCAGCTTGAGGCGGGGATGGGCGAGGACCTCGTCAGCATTTTCATCCTGCCCCCGTCGATGGCCGAGCTCGACCGTCGCCTCCACGCCCGCGCCACTGACAACGAGGACGTGATCGCCGACCGCATGCGCCGCGCGGCGAGCGAGATCGGGCATTGGGCCGAATATGATTATGTCCTGATCAATGAGGATATGGAGCGCTGCCTTGAGGAAGTGAAAGCGATCGTCGCTGCCGAGCGGTTGAAGCGCACCCGCCAGCCCGGGCTGGTCGCGTTCGTCCGCGAACTGGTCGAGCGCCCCTAGAGTCTGTTCCAGTCAGACGGCACCGGCCCGCGCCCCCACCCGGCCAGCC
>JAJAYY010000014.1 GCA_026785965.1 Sphingomonas bacterium | reverse complement strand
GGCGATCTCGGCGCGAGCCGCATCGTGTGGCTCGGCGACGGGCTGATCAACGACCATACCGACGGCCATGTCGACAATCTGGCGCGGTTCGTCGCGGCCGGGCGGGTCGCGATCCCCGAGGCGGTCGAGGACGACCCCAATGCCGCCACTTACGCCGACGCCGCCGAGGCGTTGCTCGACGCCGATCTCGAAGTGGTCGCGATCCCATCCCCCGGGCTGGTCGAGCGCGACGGAGAGACCATCCCGGCAAGCTATATGAACTTCTACATCGGCAACGCGGTGGTGGTGGTCCCCCAATATGGCGCACCGAACGACGCCGCCGCGCTCGAAGCGCTGCAGGACATCTTCCCCGACCGCCGAATCATCGGCCTGCGCGCCGACCATCTCCTGACCGGCGGAGGAAGTTTTCACTGCATCAGCCAGCAGGTGCCGAAATAGTGCAACGTCATTGCGAGCACGGCGAAGCAATCCAGCGCGAACAAGAAAACTGGATTGCCGCGCTGCGCTCGCAATGACGGCCGGGTTTTCGTAAGAGGCCTCACATGAACAGCACCATCAAGGTCGCCGCGCTCCAGCTCGCTTTTGGCGAAGACAGGGCGCACAACATCGCCAATGTGTCCGAGCTCGTGCGCGAGGCCGCGGGCAAGAGCGCACAGGTCGTGCTGCCCCCCGAATTGTTCGAGGGTTCCTACTTCTGCCGGGTCGAGGATGAGGACCAGTTCGCGGCCGCCAGGCCGACCGCCGAACATCCGTCGGTGGTGGCGATGCAAGGCCTCGCCGCCGAACTGAAAATCTGGATCCCGACGAGCTTCTTCGAATTGGATGGCCAGCATCACTACAACAGCCTGGCGATGGTCAATCCCGACGGCAAGGTCGCCGGCGTCTATCGCAAGAGCCACATTCCCGACGGGCCGGGCTATGAGGAAAAATTCTATTTCCGCCCCGGCAACACCGGCTTCAAGGTATGGCCCGGCGCAGGGACCACGCTCGGTGTCGGCATTTGCTGGGACCAATGGTATCCCGAAGTGGCGCGATCGATGATGCTGATGGGGGCGCAAATCCTGTTCTATCCGACCGCGATCGGCACCGAGCCGCACGACCCCGAGCTCGACACCTCGCGGTTGTGGCGGCGGGCGATGATCGGCCATGCGGTGAGCAACGTGGTGCCCGTAGTCGCCGCCAACCGCATCGGGGTGGAAGGCGGTCAGCGCTTCTACGGCCACAGCTTCATCTGCGATGAGCGCGGGGATGTGCTGGCGGAGTTCGGGGCGGAGGAGACTGGCGTATTGGTCGCCGAAGTCGACTTGGCGGCAGCCAAAAAACACCGCGCCGCCTTCGGATTCTTCAGGGACCGCCGTCCGGAGCTTTACGGGCGGCTCACACAGGACGTCTGAACTACAACGTGAGCTTCAAATAAACGCTGTCGCACAGCTCGTCGCCGATCAGCCACGTGCCTGTCGCGCGTCCGGTCTCGATAAAGCCGTGTCGTTCGATCAAGCGCAGCGAGGCTGTGTTGCGCGGGTCGACGTCGGCGGTGAGCTCGGTCGAGCCGAGGGTTCGGCGGCGAGCGATGAACGCACCGAGCGCTTCGCTGGCGAACCCCTGCCCCCACTGGTCTCGCGCAATGAGGTATCCGATTTCGGGCAAGGCGTAAGTGCCAAGCTTGCCAATCAGCCGACCCTGATAGGTGACGATGAAGTCGTCGCTCGCCGCCGGATCCAGTGCCACCATCGATGCCATCCAGCGCTCGGTCTCGGCCAAACTGGTGTGCGATAGCGACGACCAGTAACGCATCACCGTGGGATCGCTCATGATCGCGTGCATTGCCGTTGCATCTTCGTGCCGGGCGCGACGGAGCAGCAGGCGTTCGGTGCGGATTTCGTCAGTCACGGCGAAGTTCTATCGCTTGAGCGAAAACTGCCTCGAACATCGCCGCGTCCAACCTTCGCGTGTTCTGATTGTAGCGGGAGCAGTGGTAGCTATCGATCAGCGTCATCCCGTTCGGCAATCGGTGCTCCGCGCCATGGGCGAATTTGGCCTTGGCCAGGGGCACGCCGAAGCTTCGGCAGAGGCTGTCGTGGGCGACCTTGCCGAGCGCGATGAAGGTGGTGAGAGTAGGCACTCTAACGATCGCTTCCATCAGATATGGGCGGCAGTTGGTTTCCTCGATTGGCAGCGTCTTGTTCTGCGGAGGCAAGCATTTGACCGCGTTGAGGATGATCGCGCCGGTGAGCTTCAGCCCATCGTTTCGATGTTGCGCGTAAATCCCTGAACTCAAACCGAATTTATCGAGGGTCGCGTAGAGCAAATCGCCGGCATAATCGCCGGTGAACGGCCGCCCGGTGCGGTTGGCGCCGTGCTTGCCCGGTGCGAGGCCGATGATCGCCAGCCACGCCTGCGGATCCCCGAACGCCGGCACCGGCGCATTCCACCAGTCGGGATGCTCCGCTCTACATGATGCTCGCAGTGCGACCAACCGCGGGCACAACGGGCAGTCGCGCGGCGCCTCGGCGTGCGGGATCGGGGATAGGTCGGCGGGGGACTGCATGCTCCTCCCTACCGTTCGTCCTGGGCGAAGTCGAAGGGCGTTCTTTTTGCAGGGCGCTGCGCTATCGCCCTTCTACAAGCTCAGGACGAACGGACTTTTTTGGCAATCACCCCTTATCTCTACGCGATCGCGATCGGATCGAACCGGCGCCATCACCGGCACGGGCGCCCGACCGGCGTGGTGGCGGCGGCGGTGGCCGAACTCGACGCGGCGTTCCGGCTGTTCGATGCCTCGCCGATCATGCTCAATCCGGCGATCGGCGGCGCCGGACGTGAGTTCGCCAATGCGGTCGCGCTGGTCGAAAGCACACTCAAGCCGCTGGCGATGCTCGCCGCGGTCAAGGCAATCGAACGTGCGTTCGGGCGCCGCCCGGGCAAGCGCTGGGCGAGCCGAGTGCTCGACCTTGACCTGATCGCGTGGAGCAATGGTCGGTTCGAATCGCGGACGCTCACGATTCCCCATCCCCGGCTCGCCAGCCGCGACTTCGTGCTCGGCCCGCTGACGGCGATTGCACCCGATTGGGCCATGATCGGCGCGCTGACCCCGCGCCATCTCGCCGCGCGCCTTGGCAAGCGCAGCCCGCGCGGTTAGGGGAGCGCCAGGAAAGGGCCCTTAGCTCAGTCGGTAGAGCAACTGACTTTTAATCAGTAGGTCGCTGGTTCGAACCCAGCAGGGCTCACCACTTTCCCGGCGTTATTTGTCGCGTTCCGATGACGCTGACTCCAACTGTCCGGTGGCAGCGGCACGAGGGACGCGCCTGCGCGACTCCGAATTCCGTGCTCACTGACTCCATTCGCGGTGAAATTCCGCACTGACTGACTCAGGAAAGCAGGCTTCGCCGCCATCCTGGCCATCAAGTCCTCGAGAACCCCGTCTGCGTTCGGCTGCGTGTCCTCCAGACGTGCCCATAAATTGAGAATGATTCGCAAAAGCTCTTGACCTTCTAGCAACTAGAGGGTGCAGAGGGCGGTGAATGAACACCATTGTGCGACAGATTCTGGGGCGCTGCGCCGCTCGACGAAATTTGATCCTGGCCCTCGCTCAGGCGCTACTGCTGATTCTTGCCGTACCGGCATATGCGGCGCCGGCCCATTCCGGAGACGTGCAGACGGCCTGGCGTTTGATCGACTATCTGGCGGTCGATTACGCTGGCGCCGTCCAGAACGGGAAAGTGAAAAGTCCGGCGGAATATGCCGAGATGGTCGAGTTCTCGACCTTGGTGCGGTCGCGGATCGGGCAACTTCCCAAAGCGCCACGCAGAAAGGCGCTCATCGACAAGGCTGAGCAGCTTAAGCTCGATATCGCCGAGAAAAAGTCCCCGGTAATGGTCGCGGCGCTTGCTCATGAGTTAGCGGCCGATCTGCTGGCCACCTATCCGGTCCCGCTGGCGCCAACGTCTCCGCCCGACCTGGCGAGAGGCGCTTCACTCTATCAGGAAAATTGCGCGAGCTGTCATGGCGCCAGCGGCGACGGTGTGGGTCCGGCCGCCGCTGGGCTCAAACCCCGACCGATCGCGTTCGTCGACGCGGAACGAGCGCGCGAGCGGAGTCTGTTCGCGCTTTATCAGGTGATCGGCCAGGGTCTCGACGGCACTGCAATGCGCGCCTTCTCCGAATTTTCAGCCCAGGACCGGTGGGCACTTGCATTTTCGGTGGGCGGCTTTGCATTTTCCGAGGAGGTGGCGATCAAGGGCGAGCGGCTGTGGTCGAGCGATCCCGCGATCCGCAAGCTCGTGCCCGATATGGTGACCCTGGCCGGACTGACCCCAGCCGCATTGAGTGCCAAGGTCGGACCCGCCAATGCCGACGCGTTGACAGCGTTTCTTCGCCGCAATCCCGATGCCGTGCTCAAGACCGACGCGGGCGCGCTGACGGTCACGCGCACGAAACTCGCCGAAAGCCTGCGTGCGTATGAAGCTGGCGACCGGATCAGTGCGGAAAAGCTTGCGCTGTCCGCCTACCTTGACGGCTTTGAGCCGGTCGAAGCTGTGCTGAGCGCGCGCGACGCGGCGCTGATGGCCCGCATCGAGGGAGCGATGGGCAAGCTTCGCTCGGCGATCGATAAAGGGCGTCCGGTCAGCGAGGTCCGCGAGCGGGTGGAAGCGCTGGACTCCCTGTTTGCCGACGCGGAGACAGCATTGTCGCCTGATCGGGCAAGCGATGCTTCGACCTTCGTCGGCGCCTTCGCGATCCTGCTTCGCGAGGGCCTGGAGGCGCTGCTGATCGTGGTCGCGATGATCGCCTTCCTGCGCAAGGCCAAACGCGAGGATGCGCTGGTCTATGTCCACGGTGGGTGGATCGCAGCACTGGCCGGCGGAGCGGCAAGCTGGGCAGTGGCAACCTATGCGATCGGGATCAGTGGAGCGAGCCGCGAGTTGACCGAAGGCTTCGGCTCGCTCTTCGCCGCCGTGATGTTGTTGTCGGTGGGCATCTGGATGCATGGCAAATCGCAGGCCGGTCAGTGGCAGAAATATATCCGTGAGAAGCTAAGCGCGGCCTTGTCGCGCCGCTCCGCCTGGTTCCTGTTCGGGTTGGCGTTTCTGGTCGTCTACCGCGAGGTATTCGAGACCATCCTGTTCTACATCGCGCTGTGGACCGAGGGCAACGGCGGCCTGATCCTCGGCGGCGCGGCGGCGGGGACGGCGGTTCTCGCGATCATTGCATGGTTCATGCTTCGCTACAGCCAGAAACTGCCGTTCGGCCAGTTCTTCGCATACAGTTCGGTGCTGGTCGCGATCCTGACATTGGTCCTGGCAGGCAAGGGCATCGCCGGATTGCAGGAGGCCGGACTTGTCAATGTCATGCCGGTGGCGAACTTCCCCCGCATATCCATGCTTGGGATTTTCCCGACCGTCGAAACGATCACGGCTCAGCTTCTCGCTCTCGCGGCGGTTATCGCGGGATATTTGTATAACCGGAGGAGAGCGGCAAATTATGAAAAAGGCGGTGGCTACGGGATTGAAGATTAGCAGCGACTAAACTTGAGACATTCGACCTATGCGTCGCGGAATCGCAACGCGCGATCGACCAACTGATCTATGTGATGCGCGGCGGTGATTGACAGGGGATGGGGTGTGTTGCCCGGCCTCGGATAAATTAGCGCGGCCATTTCGCGGGCGAGCTCGATCTGCCTATCTGTCGATGTAACCAGCAATGAAATGGCGACGTGCTCCACCGCGATAAGCCGAGCATGAAGGTCGGCAAACTCGACTTTGGTGACCCTGAGTTCATATTGGTCCTCGCCTGCTGATAAGTCTGCTTGCGGACCCTTCGCAGTGGCACCGCCCTCATTATCCCACCGGGACAGCGCGCGCCGCCGAAGTTCCTCCTTTGATTCTTGCTCAGGCGTGGACATGCTCTCACCTCCTGTGAGTTTGGTTGACCCATTGCTCAATTCCGCCTTCCCCAACGCGGGATCAGAGCACGTACGGATCCCAGCTGGCGTAATGCTCCTCGCTCCGCCGCCCCCGCGGCAGGCTGAGGGCAGCAATGGCCAGCCCCAGGACAACGCTCACTGCCACATCGAGCGTGCTGGCGTTGGGGTCGAGCCACGGCGCGATGACCAGCCACGCTGCCAAGGGAAGATTGATGAGCCGAAGAGCGCGAGCGACCTCGGCGGTGGCGATGACCGACACGGTGATCACCAGAGCGCCGAGCACATGATGGGTGTTCGCAATCGAGCCCTCTGTTCCGAGCACCACCCTCGTCAACATCAGGAACAATCCGATGCCGATGCTGGCGAGCAAAGTCCAGGGCAAGGATATGCCACGCGTCGCGTCGCCGAGAAGCGCGCGCGGCGATGCCAGCGTATCGGTCTGATACTCCAAACCGTTTTCGACCGCGTCACCCTTGAAAAAGGTGCGAAGGAACGGCTTGCCCCGACGCTTGGCCCAGATCAGGAACTGGGACATTGCAATAACCTCGTCCAGCATGAACGGGATCATGATGAGCATCGCGAGCGCAGCGCCCAGCGCCAGGGTGCTCCACGTGCCGAGCAGGACCGGCTGGATGACGACGAAATAGATGCTGGTGACGCCCAGCGGGATTACGAGGATGGCGAGGAAGCTCACCATCCATGGCATCGTGCGCCACCGGTCACGAGTGCCCATGACGGCCATCAGAATCTCGAGCATGTAGCTGACCGCTCCAAGACCGGCGTCGGGAACCGGCCAGGCTTCCGAGACATAGGAGGTAATAATTTCCTCCGTGCCATTCCTCGGATCGGCCAGGGAGCCGGCGAAGAACGGTTCCCAAGCGAAATCGATGTGGCCCAACTGATAGGCCGTCAAATGTCTCGATATCAGCAGACCTAGCAGGCCCATCGCGACGATCGGCAGGCGCTGGGCGGCGGTCGAAGGAGAGTAGGTCCACCCGGGGGGTATCACCTTCTGGTCCATCATCCCGGCCATGCTC
>JAJAYY010000013.1 GCA_026785965.1 Sphingomonas bacterium | reverse complement strand
CACGTGGTCCCGCCGCTGCCAGCAGCAAGCCTGCGGCGGCAATCCCCGCGAATTTGCGAATCGACCAGTCCATGGTCTGAATCCTTAATCGTAGTTAGTGAAAATTCCCACAACGATCAGTCGGTTGGCGCCGGGATCGGAAAGCTGGTCGCGCAAAATTCGCAATCGACCCGGATCATCCCGTCTTCGCCGACCATCTGCGCCCGCTCGTCGACCGGAAAGCGGGCGATCACCGAGGCGATATAGTCGGGACTGCAACGGCACCCCTTCGACAGCGCGACCGGATCGAGCGTGCGCACCTCATCTTCCTCATGGAACAGCCGCCAGATGAGGTCGTCGATCGGCAGATCGCGGTCGACCAGTTCGTCATCCTTGATCGATCCAGCGAGGATCGCGACGTGCGGCCATTCGGGATGATCGAGCCGGGCATGGAGCCGCTCGCGGCCCTCCTCGCCCTCGGGCAAATGCTGGAACATCAGCCCGCCCGCGACCCACCCTTTGTCGTCCTTGCGCGCCGCGAGGCGGACGATCGACGGAATTTGCTCGGACTGGCTGAAATAGCTTTGCGCCGCCTCGCCCAGCCCGTCGCCTTCCAGCGGCACGATACCCTGGTAGCGCTCGTCGGTCGCGGGCTGGTCAAAGGTGATCGCGAGATAGCCTTTGCCGAATAGCGAGAATAAGGTCGGGTGCGGCCCCGCTTCGGCCAGCCGGTCGGGATCATGACGGATGTAACCGCGCAGCTCGCCGCCCTTATAATCGCACACCAGCAAGTCGACGACGCCATGCTCGGTCTGCGCCTGGATCGTCAGTTGGCCCGCCGGATCCTTGAGCAGCGAGCCGAGCAGCGCGGTCAGCACCAGCGCCTCGGCGAGCAAATGTTCGAGCGCCGGGGCGTAGCAATGACCGGCGAGGATGGTGTCGAGCGCCGGGCCGATTCGCGCCGCGCGGCCGCGGGCATGGCGCGCGGGGATCGTGACGCCCATCGCGACGTCAAGCTTGAGGTTGGTTCCGATCATCGCGCCCAAATGGTTGCGCCGCCGCGAAAGCGCAACCGGCTCAGCCGATCTTGCCCATCGCCCACAGCAGCAGCGCCTTTTGCGAGTGGAGCCGATTCTCGGCTTCGTCCCACACCGCCGATTGCGGGCCGTCGATCACTCCCGCGCTGACTTCCTCGCCGCGGTGCGCAGGAAGGCAATGAAGGAAGGTCGCGTCGGGCGCGGCGAGCGCCATCATCGCTTCGTCGACATGGAACGGAGCGAACGCCTCGCGCCGATACTCATCCTCGTCCTGGCCCATCGAGGTCCAGGTGTCGGTCACCACCACTTCGGCACCGCTGACCGCTTCGCGCGGGTCGGACCCGAAATAAATGTCGTCGCGCGTGCTCGCCAGCGCGACCATCGAGGCGTCGGGCTCGAACCCGTTAGGGGTGATAACTGCCAGCCCGAAGTGCATCAGCGACGCCGCTTCGATCAGCGAATTGCACACATTATTGCCGTCCCCGACCCACGCCCAGCGACTCCCCGCAAGCTTGGCGCGGCGCTCGATCACCGTCTGCATATCGGCCAGTATCTGGCACGGGTGCGACAGATCGGTGAGCCCGTTGATCACCGGCACGGTCGCGAAATCGGCCAGTTCCTCGATCTTGGCATGATCGTCGGTGCGGATCATGATGGCATCGACATAGCGCGACAACACACGCGCGGTGTCGGCAATCGGTTCGCCCCGGCCAAGCTGCGACGAGGCGCCGTCTAGCACCACCACCGACCCACCAAGCTGGCGCATCGCCATCTCGAAACTGACCCGCGTGCGAGTGGAATTTTTCTCGAAGATCATCGCTAGCGTGACCCCGGCGAGCGGGGCGTCGGCATCGACCTTGCCCTTGGGCCAGCCGGTACGCGCTTCCTTGCGCGCCAGCGCTTCGCCGAGGATCGCGGCAATCGCCTCGCCGCCGGCATCGCTGAGATTGAGGAAGCGGCGGACGGTCATGCTGCCACGGGGACGTCATAATCGGCCGCTGCCGCCGACAGCCGCTCGACGAACTCGGCGATATGCGCCTCCTCGATGGTCAGCGGCGGAAGCACGCGCACGACATTGTCGCCCGCCGCGACGGTCAGGATGCCGCGGGTGCGCAAATAACCGACAAACGCCCGGCTGTCGGTCTTCATCTTGACGCCCAGCATCAGCCCCATGCCGCGCACGCTGTCGAACAGATGGTCGTGGTTGGGAATCATTTGTTCGAGTGCCGAGCGCAGCCGATCGCCCATCATCCGGACATGGGCGAGGAATTCGTCATTGGCGACGACATCGAACACCGCCTGCCCCGCCGCCATTGCGAACGGGTTGCCGCCATAGGTCGATCCGTGGGTGCCGATGACCATCCCCGACGCCGCCTTTTCGGTCGCCAGGCAGGCGCCGAGCGGGAAGCCCCCGCCGATGCCCTTGGCCGAGGCCAAAATGTCGGGCGTGATGCCATAATGTTCATGCGCATAAAGCGCCCCGGTGCGCGCCACTCCGCACTGCACTTCGTCGAGCACCAGCATTAGGTCATGTTCGTCGCACAGCGCGCGCAATCCCGTCATGAACGCCTGCGATGCCGGGCGGATGCCCCCCTCGCCCTGGATCGGCTCGACCAGGAATCCCGCCGTATTGCCGTCGATCGCCGCCTTGGCTGCGTCCAGATTGTCGAACTCGACGACGGTGAAACCGGGCAGCAATGGCGCAAAGCCGTCGCGCAATTTCTCCTGGTTGGTGGCGCTGATCGTCGCCATCGTCCGGCCGTGGAAGGCGTTGCTGAAAGTAATCAGATTATGCTTTTCAGGCGCGCCCTTGGCGTGGTGATAGCGGCGCGCGGTCTTGATCGCGCAATCGACCGCTTCGGCGCCCGAATTGGTAAAAAACACGGTGTCGGCGAAGGTCAGGTCGACCAGCCGCTGGGCGAACTTTTCCCCCTGCGGCGACCCGTAGAGGTTCGACACGTGCATCAGCGTTGCCGCTTGGTCCTGGATCGCCTTGGTCAAATGCGGATGCCCGTGGCCGAGCAGATTGACCGCGATGCCGCTCGCGAAGTCGAGATATTGCTCGCCATTCTCGCCATATAGATAGACGCCTTCGCCGCGCACCGGCCGCACCTCGCAGCGCGGATAAACGGGCATGAGCGGCGTGATGGCCATGAACGGCTCCTGTTGGTCGAATGAGGCAAATGGCGACCTTCGAAGGCCGCTGTGGAGCGCTATATCGCCGACCCTCGAGCGCGGTCAAACGCCAACGCCAAAAGAAAAAGGCGACCCCGTTGCGGAGCCGCCTTTTCCCTTACGCCTGACTGGGGGCAAACAACCCCGAAGGCTTAGTCGTCGTGGTCGCGGCCTCGATCATCCTCGTAGCGGTCGTCGCGGCCATCGCGGTCACGGTCATAGCCACCGTAGGCGTTCTGATAGCCGTAACCATATTGCCCCTGCGAATGATGGTCGCGATAGCCATTGCCGTCACGGGCTTCACGGTAAATGTTGCGCTCAAGGCGAGCAAGATCGCGCTCGATCACATAGGCTTCCTGGCGGCTCAACCCGCGATAGGAGGCGCGTGACAAGCGATTCTCAAGCACGTCGACTTCGCGGTTCAGGCGCGAGAACTCACTGCGCGATAGCTGACGGCGTTCGCCCAGGCGATGGATCTGCTGATGCAGGCGATTGATGCGAACCGAGTAGGCGCGCGCCAAGCGGGGATCGCCCTGATTGTTATAGCCATAGGCATAACCCTGGGGAGAAGGCGGAACCCACTGCGCGGCAGCAGGAGCCGCGACGGCGATGGTCGAGGCCACGAGGGCGGTGGAGATGAGAAACTTACGCATGGGGCTCTCCTTTCGAGCTTTAATGCCATGCTTATGGAGCCGATTGCTTGAGGCGGGCCTGAACACGTCCGTTATCGGGCGTTCAGCGTCCTTAATTGAGCAAATGCCTGAAAAAGCTCAGTTCTTGATTTTCCAGCCGCTTCGCAGCAGCGCATAGCAAGCCGCGAACAAGATTGCATTGAGCGCCAGCAGGCCGATGGCGCCGACCAGGATCGGCGAATCGCTGACCCCGAGGAAGCCGTGGCGGAAACCCGAGATGACGTAAAAGAAGGGGTTGGCGTGGCTCGCCGCGCGGAATGCGGGGGCGAGCTGTTCGACCGAATAAAAAGTCCCCGACAGCAGCGACAGCGGCGCGACGACGAAATTGGTGATCATCGCCGACTGATCGAACTTGTCCGCCCAGATCGAGGTCAACAGCCCAAGGAAGGCGAGCATCAACGATCCCATCAGCCCGAACCACAAGACCGTCAGGGGGTGCGCGATCGCGACATGGACTCCGGGCCACGGCAACATGATCAACCACACCGCGCCGCCGACCAGCGCCGCACGCGTGACCGACGCCCCGACCAGCCCGGCGATCAGCTCTCCAGTCGACAAGGGCGGCATCAGATAATCGACGATCGTGCCCTGCATCTTGCCCACCAGCAGCGAGAAAGAGGCATTGGCGAAGGCGCTTTGCAGCATCGCCATGATGATCAGCCCGGGCGCGATGAAATCGGCGAATGGCACGCCAAGCACGCTGCGTCCGCCGCGACCCAGCGCGACGGTAAAGATCACCAGATACAGCAGGGTCGTGATCGCCGGCGCCCACACGGTTTGCATCTGCACCTTGAAGAACCGCTTGACCTCCTTGATATAGAGGGTCTTGAGCCCGCCCCAATTGACGCCGTTCAGCGTCGGCTTGCCGGGTTCGGCTCTTACCCAAGAGGGAGTCTGGTCGTTCACGCGACAATCGCCTATCGGCAGGCGCGGCGCCCCGCAACACGTACGGAGTTTATTATTTCATGAGCTGGACCGACGAGCGCATCGATCGCCTCAAAGCCATGTGGGCCGAAGGCTCGACCGCCAGCCAGATCGCCGAGGATTTAGGCGGGGTCAGCCGCAACGCGGTGATCGGCAAAGCGCATCGACTCGGGCTCGAATCGCGCCCCTCGCCGGTCAAGGCGGGCGAGGAGAAAACCAAGAAGGCCAAGTCCGCGCTCGCTGCTGCAGCGCCCAAGGCCGACAAGCCAAAGCCCGCGCCCAAGACGGCGGCCGCGGCCGCGCCGGATTCGCGCGTTGCGCCAAAGCCCGTCAAGGAAGCCGCGGGCGACGAAGCGATGCCGGTCGCGCCGATCCACCGTCCGTCGGGGGTCGCGTCCAAGGAAGGCAATACCATCCAGTATCGCTCGGTCGGCCCGGGCGGCTTCATCCGCCAGGGCCCGGGCGACACCCAGGCGCCGATTCCGCCCGCACCGCCGCGCCGCTTGGTTCCGGCCAAGCCGTCGTCCGAGATCGCCGACAAGACCAGCCTGCTCGATTTGAACGACCGCATCTGCCGCTGGCCGATGGGCCATCCGGGCGAGCCGGACTTCCATTTCTGTGGCCGCGAAGCCAATCCCGGCTACCCGTATTGCGTCGATCATTGCGGAGTCGCCTACCAGGCCCAGCTCCCGCGCCGCGACCGCCGCCCCCCGCCCCCGCTCCCGTTCGGCGGGCCAAGGGTACGTTAAGTAAGAACAAACAATCCCCGGCCCCAGCCGCCAGATTTTTTTGTTGACCAGTCTCAAGGCGAGTGTCCGCTTCGGGTCGAAAGCAGACTCGGTCTGGGTGGCAGCACGATCCCAAGTTCCCGCTCAATGCGCGGCTTAGGAATACTGCCCGATAGCTCAATGCCACGTGCGACGATCAAGAGCAGGATCTGTTCGTTTGCCGCCCGCAAGTCGGGGAAACTCGTCAGCAGCACCTTCTGAACTCTGCTTCCGAAGAAGGTCACTTGATCCCGAAGATTCAGGTTTGCTGGCATATCCACTTGAAACTTTACCCACTCTTCGGCGGCAACCTCAGTCGCGGCGTCTATTGTCTGGTCAGGCGTCATTTGCCTGGAATAGTGGAAGAGACGTAATGTCGGCAATGGGTCGAAAGAGGGCAATGCGCCTGAATCCCGAATCAGCCGCAACATAAGCAGGCGGCTCCAAGCGAACACACTATTTTCTTGGAGAGTTCGCTCAGCGAATCGCGATCCTCGTCCATGATCGCTTCGCCAAGGGCTAGCTGGCGGAGCGCTTCTCTGCGTCGCACCATGGCCTCGCGCGCGATCTGCATCTCGCGCTCGAATTCCGAAGCGCCAGCGTCACTCGGTGGAGGGAGTTTCTCGGACATGGCGAGATCATAGCAGATCGGCGAGGGGCGTTCGAGATATCCTGCAACTCGTTGTCCCCGGCTTAAATGATCGCAATCGCTTGGCACGGAGCGAAATGCCGCCTTATAGCTCGGCCCACATGTCCGACCTTTTCGCTTCCGGTGCCGCCGCCCCTTCATCCGATTATGACGCTTCCGCGATCGAGGTCCTTGAGGGGCTCGAGCCGGTTCGGCGGCGTCCCGGCATGTATATCGGCGGGACCGACGCGCGTGCGCTTCATCACCTTGCCGCCGAAGTCATCGACAACAGTATGGACGAAGCGGTCGCCGGCCACGCCACCCGCATCGAAGTCACGCTCGAACCGGGCAATCGCCTGACCGTAACCGACAACGGCCGCGGCATCCCGGTCGATGCGCACCCCAAATATCCCGGCAAGTCGGCGCTTGAGGTGATCCTCACCACGCTCCATTCGGGGGGCAAGTTCGAGGGCAAGGCTTACTCGACCAGCGGCGGGCTCCACGGCGTCGGAGTCAGCGTCGTCAACGCGCTCTCGATCGAGACCATCGTCGAGGTCGCGCGTGACAAGAAGCTGTACCGCCAGTCCTTTTCGCGCGGGGTCGCAACCAGCCCGCTCGCCGAAGTCGGCGCCGCCCCCAACCGCCGCGGCACCACGGTCAGCTTCGTCCCCGACCTCGATATTTTTGGGTCCGACGCCGCCTTCGTCCCCGCGCGAATCTACAAGCTCGCCCGATCGAAGGCCTATCTGTTCGCCGGGGTCGAGATCCGCTGGCGCTGTGATGCGAGCCTGACCAGCGCCACGGTCCCCGAAACCGCGACGTTTCAATTCCCCGGCGGGCTGGCCGATCATTTGCGCGAGCAATTGGAGGGGCGCGAGTGCGTCACGTCGCCGGCCTTCGCCGGGCGGCAGGACTTCCCCGATGCTCAGGGCGCCGCCGAATGGGCAGTCGCGTGGCCGGTGTGGAGCGAGGGCAGCGCCGAAAGCTATTATTGCAATACCATTCCGACCCCCGATGGCGGCACCCATGAAGCGGGGCTGCGCGCCGCGCTGACCAAGGGCATTCGCGCCTTCGGCGACCTCGTCGGGCAGAAGAAAGCCAAGGACATCACCGCCGATGACGTGTTCAACGGCGTCGAGCTGATGCTCAGCGTGTTCATCCGCAATCCGCATTTCCAGAGCCAGACCAAGGATCGCCTCACCAGCCTTGAAGCCGCGCGCTTCGTCGAGGCCGCGGTGCGCGACCATTTCGACCATTATCTGGCCGACAATATGGACCGCGGCCGGGCGCTGCTGGGGGCGATCCTCGAGCGGATGGACGAGCGCTTGAAGCGCCGCGCCGAGCGCGAGGTCAAGCGCAAGACCGCGACTTCGGCGCGCAAGCTGCGGCTTCCCGGCAAGCTCACCGACTGCGCCAATGACGACGCCGCCGGCACCGAATTGTTCATCGTCGAGGGCGACAGCGCGGGCGGATCGGCCAAACAGGCGCGCAACCGCAAGACCCAGGCGATCCTTCCGATCCGCGGCAAGATCCTCAACGTCGCCTCGGCCACCGCTGACAAGATCCGCGCCAATGCCGAGATTGCCGATCTCCAGCTCGCGCTCGGTTGCGGCATCCGCGACAGCTGGGCCGAAGATGCGCTGCGCTACGAGCGAGTCATCATCATGACCGACGCCGACGTCGACGGCGCGCACATCGCGACCTTGCTGATGACCTTCTTCTTCCAGGAAATGCCCGAGCTGGTCCGGCGCGGCCATCTGTTCCTCGCCCAGCCGCCGCTCTACCGCCTGACCAGCGGCTCGAAGTCGCTCTACGCGCGCGACGATGCCCACCGCGCCGAGCTTGAGGCCAAGGAGTTCAAGGGCAAGAAGGTCGAGGTCGGGCGCTTCAAGGGGCTGGGCGAAATGAACCCCGACCAGCTCAAGCAAACGACCATGGATCCGGCGAGCCGCTCGCTGATCCGGATCACGCTGCCGTCCGAATATCAGGACCGCCAGCCGGTCAAGGATCTGGTCGAACGGCTGATGGGCAAGAACCCCGAGCATCGCTTCAACTTCATCCAGAACAACGCCGCCAATTTGTCCGAAGACGAAATTGACGCTTAGTCGCGGCGATCCACATTCTCCGACCCGCCCCTTCTCGCGCTCGGCAGCACAAGCCGCCGCGCGATGCTTGCGTCCCTGCCCCCGCCCGGACTAGCCTTGCCACCGCAACTGCCAGGGGGAAATAATGAAGCTGCACCGGTCCATCGCCTTGCTCGCGTTCGGCCTCGCGCCCGCCGCGACCGCCGCCGCGCCCGACCCCGCAGCGCTCGCCGAAGTCAACCAGATCTTCGCCGACTGGCAGCTCGCCGCGCATGCCCCCGGCCTCGTCTATGGTGTCGTCGCCGATGGCAAATTGGTCGCGGTCCACGGCCTCGGCGTGCAGGACACCGCTTCCAACGCGCCGGTCACCACCGACAGCCTGTTCCGCATCGCCTCGATGTCCAAAGCGTTCACTGCGCTCGCCATCCTCAAGCTTCGCGACGACGGCAAAGTGTCGCTCGACGCGCCCGCCGAGCTTTACGTTCCGGAGCTCAAGGACTGGACTTACCCGACCAGCGACAGCCCGAAAATCACCGTCCGCAACCTGCTCACGCACAGCGCCGGCTTTGTCGAGGACAATCCGTGGGGCGATCGCCAGCAAGTGCTGACCGAGCCCGAATTCTCCGCTTTGCTCAAGGCGGGCGTGCCGTTCGCCCGCGCGCCGGGCCTGGCGATGGAGTATAGCAATCTTGGCTACGCCACCTTGGGGCGGATCATCGCCAACGTCTCGGGCACACGCTACCAGGATTATATCCGGCGCGAGATCATGCTTCCGCTCGGGATGACCTCGACCACTTACGACGTGCTCGCCTCCCCTGCGGCGCGACGCAGTATCGGCTACCGCTGGGAAGCCAATCGTTGGGTCCGCGAGCCCGATATGAAGGATGGCGCCTTCGGGGCAATGGGCGGGGTCGAAACCAGCGCCAGCGATTATTCGAAATGGGTCGCGTTCCTGCTTTCGGCCTGGCCCGCTCGCGATGGCCCCGACGCCGGCCCGGTGCGCCGTTCGAGCGTGCGCGAAATCGTCACCGGCGCCAATTTCGTCCAGGCCCAGATGCGCAACCCCGCCGCCGGCGGCGCGCCCTGCCGCCTGGCGGTCACTTATGCGATGGGTTGGGGCGCGAGCGACGATTGCGATCTCGGCCGGGTCGTCGGGCACGGCGGCGGCTACCCGGGCTATGGCTCCTACGTCATGCTGTTGCCCGACAAGGCCGTTGGGCTGTTCGCTTTTTCGAGCAAGACCTACGGCGGCGCGTCGCTTCCGATTTGGCGTGCGGCGCTCGCGCTGCAGAAACGCGGCGCGCTGGTGGAGCGCACGATAATCGTCACCCCGGGTCTCGCCAGCGCTTACCAATCCGCGCGCGCCGTGTGGCGATCGAGCGACATCACCGCCGCGCCGCTCGCCAACAATGTCCTGATGGATCATGATCGCGCGGGCTGGAAGAACCTCATCGCAGGGGTCAAGGCCGATGTCGGCGACTGCCCCGCGACCGAGCCGGTCAAGCCAATTTCGGCGATGGAAGGCAGCTTCCGCTGGACTTGCACGCACGGTCGTGTCGAAGGCCGCGTCCAGCGCGCCCCGACCCCGGCAGTGACCATCCAGGCGTTGGAATTCGTCGCGGGCAAACCGTAAGCGGCTCGACGCGTTCGGCCAAGATCGGAAAATCGTCCCCAAACAGGCCGCATCCGATTCACTCGGCGCGATCGTGCACCGGTTCGTCGCAGCTTCTCCCCTTGCAGGATTCCCTTCAGGATTCGTTTACCCTCTTCACGGAAAGCGGAGGGTCTGGCCTGTCCGGGAGGGAATGAGCATGCGGCAATTTGCGATCTGGACCTTGCTGTTGGCCCTGTTCGCCGCCGCGCCCGCCGCCGCCGACGCACCGCTGCATCTTCGGCCGCTCGAGCGGCAGTTGGGCGCGATTGCCGCTGCCAACCCCGGCAATGTTGGCATCGCCGCGCTCGACCTCACCACCGGCGACATGGTCAGCGTCCATGGCGACGAGTCTTTCCCGATGGCCAGCACGGTCAAGGTCGCGATCGCCGCTCAATATCTCGCCCAGGTCGAGCATGGTCGGCGCTCGCTCGACACGCGGCTTTCGGGGCGCAGCGCGCGCAGTTTGATGGAAGCGATGCTGGTCCACAGCGACAATGCCGCCACCGATATCATCCTGCGCGACCTCGGCGGCCCCGCCAAGGTCCAGCAATGGGTCGCCGACAACCAGCTTCGCGGGCTGCGCGTTGACCGCTCGATCGCGCGTCTCCTCGCCGATCGCCGCGACCTTCGCGACCGCCGCGACAGCTCGACGCCAAAGGCCATGGTCAACCTTCTCCAGCGGATCGACAGCGGCGCATTGCTGCAGCCGTCGAGCCGGTCCTATTTGCTGTCGCTGATGGCGCGCTGCGCCACCGGCAGGAACCGCATGCGCGCCTTGCTCCCGTTCGGCACCCGGGTCGAACATAAGACCGGTACGCTCGACGGGCTGACCACCGACGTCGGCTTCATCACGCTCCCCGATGGTCGCCGCCTCGCGATCGCATTATTCGCGCGCCAGGGCAGCAATCGCCCGCGCACGTTGGCCGAGGCTGCGCGCAAGATTTACGACGGGTTCGTCACCGTCTTGCGCGCGCCGTTCATCGACCCCCTTGCGCCGATTGCGTTGCGCTAGCCTTCGCCCGCCACAATCGTCATCCGACGCGACGATTGCGGTCTATTTGGCGCCAAACCCGGTCAGCATCGTTTTGATCGTCCGGAACAGGATTAGCGTGTCGAGCCAGGGCGAAAAATACTTGATGTAGAAGAAGTCGTACTGGAGCTTGGCGTGGACTTCGTCGACCGCCGCGACATGGCCCTGGTTGACCTGCGCCCAGCCCGAAATCCCCGGCCGCACGACATGGCGATAGCGGTAATATGGGATTTCGCCGGTATACCAGGTCGACAGCACTGCCGCCTCGGGGCGCGGGCCGATCCAGCTCATCTCGCCTTTCAGGATATTGATGATCTGCGGCAGCTCGTCGATCCGCGAGCGGCGCAGGAAACCGCCGATCCGGGTGATGCGATGATCCTCCGCCTCGGTCATCGCCGCCGCGCGCTCGTCCTCGACCGCGTCGATGCTGCGCATGGTGCGAAACTTGTAGACGGTGATCGGCCGCCCGGCCTGCCCGACGCGGCGCTGGCGGAACAGCACCGGGCCCTCGCTGTCGAGCCGGATCGCCAGCGCCACGGCCACCATCGGCACGATCAGCACCGGAACCAGCACCAGCGCGGCGAGGAAATCGATCAGCGCCTTCAAATGGAAATAGCCGCGCGCCGGGATCAGGCTGCCGAAACTGTTTTCGGACAGATGCGCGACCTCAACCCGCCCGGTCAGCGATTCGGACAATTGCTTGACCTGGAATACCATCCGCCCCTCGAGCGCGGCATCGGCCAGAAACGCTTCCCATTCGGGCGGCAGGTCGGCGGTGAAATCGGCCACCACCGCATCGCAGCCGTCCGTTTCAATCAAGTCGGGGCGGCGCAGCATTTTCCAATCGACTCCCTCGATCCGCCGCAGATGATCGACCACCCCGCACGGCACCACCGCGAAGCGACGGCGAATTCGCCGGTGCACCGTCAAATGGAGCGCGATGATCCACGTCAGGTGAAACATGAAGCCCAGCGCGATGCCGAGGCGGTCGTAGGGCAAGCGGGTCATCAGCAGCAGCGCGATGATCACCCCGTGCGCGGCGGCGATCGCCGGCGCGATGATCGTACCCGACCGCGTCCCGGGGAAAGTGCTGACCGAGAGCCGGATCCAGGTCGCGAGGATCACCGCGGCAACATTGGCGAACAGCGATATGCGGCTGGTGTGGATGTAAGCCGGATCGGGCAGCAGCAGCTCGCGCAGCGCGAACGGCAATGTGGCAGCGAACAACAAGGCGCCGAACAAGGCGAAGCGCTGGCGCGTGATCAGCGCCTGGCGCGATCGGGTCGTGATCGGTCCCTGGTGCAGCACGCTCAGCCGGCTCCACTTTGCGCGGGATCCGACTTGCTAGCCGTCCTGATCCGCTCGGCCTGCGCCATCGCCTGGTCTCACTTCCATTCGCTACCCGCCGACCTCAACAGTTCAAGCGTCGCTCAGGTCCGTCCGCGACCGATCCCGAAATAACGCAGGCCGGCCCGCTCGGCATCTACTCGATCATAGATATTTCGCAAGTCGATCAAGGCATTACCGCGCATCTTCGTCGCCAGCTCGCGCAGATCGAGGCCGCGAAATTCGTCCCATTCGGTGACCACCACCAGTGCGTCGGCGTCGACCGCGACCCGTTCGGGCGTCTCGGCATAATGGATCGCGGGAAGCAAGGGCTCGGCCTGCTCGCGCCCGACCGGGTCATACGCCACCACCTCGGCGCCGCGCTCGACCAGCGCCGTGACCAGGGGAATCGACGGCGCGTCGCGCATGTCGTCGGTGTTGGGCTTGAAGGTCAGCCCGAGCACCCCGATGCGCTTGCCCGCCAGCTCCCCGCCAAGCGCTTTCGCCACCCGCTCGACCATCGCCTTCTTGCGGTCATCGTTGACCTTAACCACGGTCGACACGATGCGCTGCTCAACCCCGGCTTCCTCGGCTGCGCGCAGCAAGGCGAGCGTGTCCTTGGGAAAACAGCTCCCACCATAGCCCGGACCGGGGTGAAGGAACTTCGCGCCGATGCGATTGTCGAGCCCGATCCCGCGCGCCAGGTCCTGGACGTCGGCATCGACCGCCTCGCACAGGTCGGCCATCTCGTTGATGAAGCTGATCTTCATCGCGAGGAAGGCGTTGGCGGCATATTTGGTCAGCTCGGCGGTGCGTCGCCCGGTGAACAGCAAGGGCGCTTTGTTGAGGAACAACGGCCGGTAAATCTCCGCCAGCACCTGTCGCGCACGCTCGTCTTCGGCCCCGACCAGGATGCGGTCGGGATGCTTGAAGTCGGCGATCGCCGCGCCTTCGCGCAAAAATTCGGGGTTCGACGCCACCGAGCAGCCGTCGGGCGCCTTATGCTCCTTGAGCAGCGCCGCAATCTTGTCTCCGGTGCCGACCGGGACAGTTGACTTGGTCACCACCACCACCGGATGATCGAGCGCCTTGGCCAATTCCTCGACCGCAGCAAAGACGAAGCTCAGATCGGCGTGCCCGTCGCCGCGCCGCGACGGGGTCCCGACCGCGATGAACACCGCTTCGGCGCCGTTCAGCGCGTCGCTCAGCTTGGTCGTGAACGACAGCCGCCCACGCGCGACATTGGCCGCGACCAGCCCGTCGAGCCCCGGCTCCCAGATCGGCATCTTGCCACTCAGCAGCGCGTCGATCTTGCTCTGGTCCTTGTCGACGCAGGTCACATGATGCCCGAAGTCCGCGAAGCAAGTGCCTGAAACAAGGCCGACATAGCCGGTGCCGATCATCGCGATACGCATGGAGCAATTCCGAATTCGGTGAAGGAGACGGCGTCTTAGCCAGCGCGGCGGCGCAAGGCCAGTGGACTTGCCCGCCTAATATTCCCAAAAGGGGGCTGGCCAACGACCGAAGGGGCTCGATCGACGATGACCATCACAGGGTGCCCTGACCGATGAACGGGCCCGGCGCGCCGGACATGTCGCACATGACCTTACGTCGCAAATCGTCGCTATCCCATTCCATGCAGCTCGTCCTGCGGATCATCGTGCTGCTGTCGCTGCTAGCCTTCATCGTGGCGGTGCACTGGATCGAGCGTGACAGCCTGAAAGACAATCACGACGGCCACGTCAGCTTCGTCGACGCCATCTATTTCACGATGATCAGCGCCACCACGACCGGCTATGGCGACATCGTGCCGGTGACCGACCGGTCGCGATTGTTCGACGCGCTGATCGTCACCCCGCTCCGCATTTTCTTCATCCTGATCCTCGCCGGAACCGCCTATACCTTCGTCATCAAGCGCACCTGGAACAATTGGCTCATGCAGCAGATTCAACGCAAGCTCACCGATCATATCGTCATCACCGGCTTCGGCACGACCGGCTCACGCGCCGTGGAGGAGCTGATGGCGCGCGGGATCGATCCCAAGACGATCGTCGTCATCGACCAGGACCGCGAGGCGCTCGACTGCGCCGAAGAGCTCGGCTGCGCGGTGCTCCAGGGGGACGCCACCCGCGACGCGACGATGGATGCTGTGCGGGTCGAAAAGGCGTCGTCGCTGATCGTCTCGGCGGGCCGCGACGACACCACCATCCTCATCTGCCTGACCGCGCGCCACAATGCGCCCGACCTGCCGATCACGGTGTCGATCCGCGCCCGCGACAATGAGCTGCCGGCCAACGCCGCCGGCGCGACGACAGTGATCAATCCGACCAGCTTCGCCGGGCTGTTGCTGGCCGGCTCGGTGCATGGCACCGGCATCGCCGACTATCTTAGCGACCTCGCCTCGGCCGACGGGCGGGTCCAGCTTTCCGAACGAACTGTCGGCGACGAGGAGGCCGGCCAATCGCTCGCCGAAATCACCACCGGTCTCGGCGTTCGCATCCTGCGCAAGGGACGCGCCATTGGTTTCTGGGAGAAGGAGGCGAAGACGCTGCAGCCGGGCGATCGCATCATTGAGATCGTGCCCACCGCCTCCTGAGGCTCCACAGCGCCTCGCTTTTGCCCGAAAGTCGGTTTAAAGGCCGCGCTTCCCATGGCAACGATCCTCCCCTCCCCGCCGCGTGTCGGCATGGTCTCGCTCGGCTGTCCCAAGGCATTGGTCGACAGCGAGCGCATCCTCACCAAGCTGCGCGCCGACGGCTATCAGATGTCGCCCGATTATGCCGGCGCCGACGTCGTGCTGGTCAACACCTGCGGTTTTCTCGATTCGGCCAAGGAGGAAAGCCTCGAGGCGATCGGCGAGGCGATTGCCGAAAATGGCCGCGTCGTCGTCACCGGCTGCATGGGCAATGACGCCGACATCATCCGCGCGCGCTTCCCGTCGGTGCTCGCGGTCACCGGCCCGCAGCAATATGACGCGGTCGTCGCCGCGGTCCACGAAGCCGCTCCGCCGGTCCCCAACGCTTATCTCGACCTCGTCCCCTCGGCCAACGTCGGGCCGGGGGTCAAGCTGACCCCGCGCCACTACAGCTATTTGAAGATTTCCGAAGGCTGCAACCATCGCTGCGCCTTCTGCATCATCCCCTCGATCCGCGGCGACCTGGTCAGCCGTCGCCCCGACGCGATCCTGCGCGAGGCCGAGAAACTGGTCGCCGCCGGGACCAGGGAACTGCTGGTGATCAGCCAGGACACCAGCGCTTACGGTCTCGACCTCAAGCACGCCGCCTGGCCGTGGAAGGGCGAACCGGTCCGCGCCCACATGACCGACCTCGCCCGCGAACTCGGCAATTTGGGCGCGTGGGTCCGGCTCCACTACGTTTACCCTTACCCCCACGTCGATCGCGTCATCCCGCTGATGGCCGAGGGGCTGGTCCTGCCCTACCTCGACATTCCGTTCCAACACGCCTCCCCCAAGATCCTCAAGGCAATGAAGCGCCCCGCCAATGAGGCGCGGGTGCTCGAGCGGATTGGCCAGTGGCGTGATTTATGCCCCGAGATCGCGATCCGTTCGTCGTTCGTGGTCGGCTTCCCCGGCGAGACCGAGGAGGATTTCCAATATCTGCTCGACTGGTTGACCGAAGCCCGCCTCGACCGCGTCGGCGCGTTCCGCTTCGAACCGGTCGAAGGCGCCGCCGCCAATGCGCTGCCCGATCCGGTGCCCGAGGAGGTCAAGGAACAACGCTATGCGCGGATCATGGAATTGACCGCGCGAATCTCGGCCGAAAAGCTCGCCGCCAAGGTTGGATCGACTCTCGACGTGCTGATCGACGCGGTCGACGGCGAAGGCGCCACCGGCCGCTCGAAGGCCGACGCCCCCGAGATCGACGGCGAAGTGCATTTGCGCGACGCCGGCCACCTCAACCCCGGCGACATTGTCCGCGTGACGATTGAGGACGCCGACGAGCATGACCTGTTCGGAGTTGCCGTCGCCGGTTGACGACTAAGCAAAGCTCCCTAGCGTAGGGCAATGATCAAGTTCGCCCTCGCGCTCAGCGCCCTCGCCTTCGCCGCCCCTGCCTTCGCGCAGCCGATCACCCCCGCTGAACAAGCCCAGATCGACGCGCTGGTCACCAAGGCGCTCGCCGACAAGCGCGTGCCCTCGGCCTCGATCGCGATCGTCCGCGGCGGCAAGATCGTCCTGGCCAAGGCTTATGGCAAGGCGTCCGAGGCGATCCCGGTCGCGCGCGCTGACCTGGCCTACCAGATCGCCTCCAACTCGAAGCAATTCACCGCCGCCGCGATGCTGCTGCTCGAAGACGACGGCAAACTCGACCTCGACGACAAGGTCGCCAAATATCTTCCCGGGATCAGCGGTGGCGAGCGGATTTCACTGCGTCAGTTGCTCGACCATACCTCGGGCTTGCAGGATTATTGGCCGCAGGATTACAGTTTCCCGGCGATGGCCACGCCGACCACGCCGCAAGGCATCGTCGATCATTGGGCCAAGAAGCCGCTCGACTTCGAGCCGGGCACCCAATGGCAATATTCGAACACCGGCTATGTCGTCGCCGGGATGATCATCGAGAAAGTGGCGGGCGAGCCGCTGCTCGCCTTGCTCAAGCGCCGCATCTTCACTCCGCTCGGCATGGCCAGTGTCGAGGACCTCGACGCGACCAGCGGTTCGCGCTTCCCGCAAGGTTACGGCCGCAATGCCCTTGGTCCGGTCCGCGCGGTCACCCCGGCTGCGCCCGGCTGGCTTTATGCCGCCGGCGAACTGTCGATGACCGCCGCCGACCTCGCCAAATGGAACATCGCGCGAATCGACCGCGCTTTGCTTCCGAAGGAGGATTGGGAAGCTCAGGAAACCACCACCAAATTGATCGGTGGCAAGGACACTGGCTATGGCCTCGGGGTTGCGGCCCGCATCGTGTCGGGACGCAGCATCATTTCCCACAGCGGCGAATCGGTCGGTTTCCTGTCGAGCAATAGCGTTTTTCCCAAGGAGCGGGCGGCGATCGTCGTGATGACCAATAGCTGGTCGGGCGGGGCGTACAGCGAGATTTCGCGCGGGATTGCCAAGATCATCCTGCCGTCGCCCGAGGATCCCGTTGCGGCTGCCCGGACGATGCGAATTCGCACGCTGTTCGACCAGCTTCGCTCGGGCGCCCTCGATCGCAAGTTGCTCACCGCCAACGCCAATTATTACTTCACCCCGACCGCGCTTGCCGATTTCCGCAACAGCCTCGCCCCGCTCGGCGAGCCGACCGGCTTTGCCGCCGAGGGCGAGCCGCAACCACGCGGCGGATTCGTGATTCAGGGGTATAAGGTGACCTACCCCAATCAAACGCTTTCCGTTTCGTCCTTCACCGAGCCGGGCTCGACCGGCCGAGTCGAACAATTTTTGGTCGAGCCGGGCGACTGATGACCGATTTCGCTGCTCTCCTTCAGCCAGACCGTGGCGGGTCCGCGCGGACCATCCATCTGGTCGACAAGGACAGCTTCGACGTATGGGCCAAGCGCCAGTCAGTGGCGCGGCGCAATCTGCTCGGGGCGATGCGGTTCGACGGCAAGACCGCTTTCCAATATGCTCTACTCCCGCTCGATGGCGGCGAGGTGGAGGTCGTCGCGACCGTCGCCAAGCTCGCCGAGCTGTCGCCATGGTGCCTTGCCCGGCTCGGCGAAGCGCTCCCCGCCGGGACCTATCGCCTGGCCAAAAGCGAACCGGGTATCGCTGCGCTCGGCTGGATGCTCGGCCAGCATCGCTTCACGCGCTACAAGACAATTCCCGCGCCCGAGCATGGCGAACGCGTGCTGCTGACCAAGCAAGTCGCCGCGATCGAACCGATGGTGCGCCTTGCCGTATCGACCGTGCTGGTCCGCGACCTGGTCGATACCCCCGCATCCGACATGGGCCCGGCCGACCTCGAAGCCGCAGCGCGCGCCTTGGCCAAGGAATATGGCGCCAAGGTCGAATTGACCCATGGCGATGCGCTGGACACCGGCTACCCGATGATCGCCGCGGTCGGGCGCGGTGCAGCGCGGGATCGCAGCCCGGGGCTGATCGAGCTGCACTGGGGCCGCGACGACGCGCCGCGCGTCGCGATCATCGGCAAGGGCGTCTGCTTCGACAGCGGTGGGCTCGACATCAAACCAGCCAGCGGCATGCGGTTGATGAAAAAGGACATGGGCGGCGCGGCGCACGCGCTCGGCCTCGCTCGGCTGGTGATGGCCGAGCGCTTGCCGATTCGCCTCCATCTGCTCATCCCCGCGGTCGAAAATAGCGTCTCGGCGACCGCCTTCCGTCCCGGCGACGTGATCGGCTCGCGGCTCGGGCTCCAGGTCGAGATTGACAATACCGATGCCGAGGGTCGGTTGGTGCTTGGGGACGCGCTCGCCCGCGCCGGTGAGGACAGCCCCACCCTGATCCTCGACTTTGCCACGCTGACCGGGGCAGCGCGGGTCGCGCTTGGTCCCGACCTCCCGGCCTTATTCGTAAATGATGATCAGCTCGCCGCGGACCTGCTCGGCGCGGCGACCGCCGTCAGCGACCCGCTGTGGCGGATGCCGCTGTGGGACGGCTATGACGAGATGCTCAAGTCGGGCATCGCCGATCTTGCCAACTCGGCCGAATCGCCGCTCGCCGGGGCGATCACCGCAGCCTTGTTCCTGCGCCGTTTCGTCCCCGCAGATACCGCCTGGGCGCATTTCGACACCTTCGCCTGGCGGCCCGCGGCCAAGCCGGGGCGCCCCAAGGGTGGCGAAGCGATGGGACTGCGCGCCGCCTTCGCCATGCTCCAAGCACGCTTCTCGGCGTGAAGGCGGCGCACGGTTCGGCATAGAGTCCGTACCACGGGCGTCGAAGTGGCACCGACCCGCTGAAATAAACTCTAACCAGCGGTAACTTCGTCGAATTTGGTTGGGCCAACGAAACTAAACCGGCGCTGCTCGGTTACTCCCTTACGACGCGACGAAGGGAGTTCTCGGACCTATGAGCGACGTCTCGCTTGCGGGGTGGATGCGCACCTTGATCGGCTATGTCCGGTCCGGGTCACCAGATCTGACCAACCGCCAAATGGCACTGCTGATGCTGGTCTACCTCACGCCAGGGCCGCACACCGTCCGTGGGCTCGCCAAGATTCTCGGGGTTTCGAAGCCGGTCGTGACGCGCGCCTTGAATACCTTGGGTGGCCTCGGCTATCTGCGCCGCGAACGTGATCAGGACGACCGCCGCAATGTGTTCGTCGTCCGCACCAATGACGGGACCGATTTCCTTGAAGGCTTCAAGCGCTTCCTCCGTGCCGACGACGGCAGCAACGGCAGCCGTCCCGCCATCGGACAGCGCGCCGAGCCGCGCGAGCCTGCCTTCGCCCATCGTTGACGGGTTCGCACTGTCAGGGGTGTCGTCGCACCCCGATCCCGCTACCCACGCCTATCGCAAGGACCTTGCCGACACTGCGCTCGCCGGCCGGGTGATCGCCTCGCATTATGCCGATCCGTTGATCCGTCACATCGCCAGGGATACCGACCTGCGGTCAATGCCATCGGATGAGGGCGAAATCCTGGCGGCGCTCGCCCTCGGCGATGCGTTCAGGATGCTCGACAGCTCGCGCGGCTGGGCGTGGGGTTATGCCCCCGACGGGCGGGTTGGCTATGTCTCGGCCGACGCGGTGAGCCGCTAAGCTTCACATCTCCCCGCGCGCGCGGCGGATCGCATACCATTTGGCGACATTGGCATTATGTTGCTCGAGCGTGTCGGCGAAGACGTGCCCGCCGGTCCCGTCGGCAACAAAATACAGTGCCTTGGTCGGCGCCGGGTCGAGCACCGCGGCGATGCTGTCGCGCCCCGGATTGGCGATCGGCCCGGCGGGAAGCCCGACCTCGCGATAGGTGTTGTAGCCGGTGATCGCGTTGAGCTCTGACTTGAGGATCCGTCGCCCGAGCGGCTTGCCCTTGGTAATCGGATAGATCACCGTCGGATCGGCATCGAGCTTCATCCCGATCCTGAGCCGGTTCGAATAGACCCCCGCCACCGTCCGCCGCTCGGCCGCCTTGCCGGTTTCCTTCTCGACGATCGAGGCGAGGATCAGCGCTTGGCTCGGGCTCGTCACGACCGAGGTCGGCTTGCGCTTCGCCCACAGCGCGGCGAGCTCCTTGTCCATCGCTACGGTCATCCGCTTGAGCACCGCCGACCGCGCCTCGCCGCGTTGATAGCTGTAGCTGTCGGGCAGGATCGAGCCCTCGGGCGCGAGCGGCGCCTCACCGGTCAATTCCTTGGCTGCGGCAAGCTTCTCCTGGACGATGATCGAGGGTGTTCCCTCGGCGATCGTCAGCAGCCGCTGCACCGGCTGACCGTGCTGGAGCAAGTCGAGCACCGCTGCTCCGCTCATGCCCTTGGGGATCTCGAACTCGCCGGCCTGGACGGAATCGCCCGATCCGAAGATCCTGGCCATGCCGCGATACGTCGTAACGCTCCCCGGCACCGCGCCCGCTGCAACCAGTTGGCCCGCGACCTTGGCTAGGCTCGAGCCTTCCTCGACGACGATGGTGTGCGGACCCGCCTTGGGTCCCGCGCTCGCCCAGAGCATCCAGTAGCCGCCCGCACCGGCGAACAGGCCGAGTAGCACGAGCATCAAGATCAGGCGGCGCAGCACCGGTTATTCGACCGCCTTCAACACCAGGCTGGCGTTGGTGCCGCCGAAGCCGAAGCTGTTGTTGAGCACGGCTTTCACTTTCCGTTTCTTGGCCTTGTGCGGGACCAGGT
>JAJAYY010000012.1 GCA_026785965.1 Sphingomonas bacterium | reverse complement strand
GTTGAGCGACAAATTTCGCGCGGGCTACGACGCGAGCGGGTTCGCGTGGGGCGCGGGGGCGCGCGGGGGGGGGCGCGCCCGCGCGCTGTATCAAACGCGCGGCGGCGCGCGCGACACCGGCCCCAACACCGGCGGGATGGGCGCTTACTCCCCCGCCCCGGTGCTCACGCCCGAGCTCGAGGTACAGGCGATGCGCGAGATCGTCGAGCCGACCGCGCGCGCGATGGCCGCGGCGGGCACGCCGTTCTCGGGAATCCTGTTTGCCGGGCTGATGCTGACCGCCGACGGCCCGAAGCTGATCGAATATAATGTCCGGTTCGGCGACCCCGAATGCGAAGCGATCATGCCGCGCATCGACGGTGATTTCGCGGCCTTGCTCAACGCCGTCGCGACCGGCGCGGCGATTGCCTCCCCCATCCTCAAGGAGCAATCGACCATGACCGTGATCGTCGCCGCCGACGGCTATCCCGGAACACCCAAGAAGCATGGCCCGATCGACGGCATCGAGGCGGCCGAGCGCGAACATGGCGTGACCGTGTTCCACGCCGGCACCGCGCAACACGGCGAACGGCTGGTGGCCAGCGGCGGGCGCATCCTGGCGGTCACCGCGATCGCCGACACGCTCGCCAACGCCCGCGCCCGCGCCTATCGCGCGATCGACGCGATCGACTATGCCGACGGCTTCCACCGCCGCGACATCGGCTGGCGCGAACTGGAGCGGCAAGCGTGAATCGGGCAGCCATCTTCGTCATCGGCATCGCCGCGAGCCTCGGCTTCGGGGCCTTGTGGCACGGCCCGCTTGGCGCGGGCGATGCGCTTGCCGCGCGCGCCGAGCTGCTCGCGCGGCAGACGCTCGACCATTATGAGATGACCAAGGTCAACGCTCTGTTCGAACGCCGCCCGCTGACGCGAACGATGATCCTGGCGGGACCCGGCGACCGCTTCCAGCGCGCCGAGATCGTGCGCATCATGAGCGATGTGCCGGGAGTCGCCGAGGTCCGCTGGGAAAAGCCCCGCAGCGGCGCCATCAAGATCCCCTTATTGATCGAGGCGGAGCTGCTCGGGCTGGTCGGCTTTTCAATCGGGATGATGCTGGCCTATCTGCTCGAATTGCGGCGTCGCGCGCGACGCTATGACCGTTTCTTTTAATTCGCCCAAGGGAGCTGAAGAATGACTGAATTGTGGGCGGCTTACTGGCCGATCATCGTGGTCGCGCTGATCGCCGGGGCAATCGCCGGCTATCTGATCTTCCGCCCGCGCCAGCGCGTGACGCTGTCGAAGGACACGCCGGTTCGGCCGCATATGACCCAGGCCGCCCAGTCGGCGCGCCGCGAAGGCCGCGGGATCGCCGATGAAGCGGCGGCCGCGGTCAGCGACGTCGCCGGGCAAATCCTCGATTCGCGAGTCCACGATCATCTTCCCGGCGCCAGCGGGCCGCCCGACGATTTGCGCGTGCTCAAGGGCGTCGGTCCGAAGCTCGCGGTCATGCTCGGCGAGCGCGGCCTGCCCCGATTCGATCAGATTGCCAGCCTCTCGCCGAGCCAGGTTGAGAGCCTTGATGCCGACCTCGGCGCATTTCGCGGCCGGTTCATGCGCGACCGGATCGTCGAGCAAGCGCATTATCTCGCCCGCGGCGATCTCGACGGATATCGCCAGCGGTTCGGCGCGCTCTAGGGTTCAGCCGACTGGGGCTGCCTCGGCTTCGCTATCGGCGCGACGGCGCGAGCGGCGCGAGACGAGCAATTTGTCGATCTTGCGCCCGTCCATATCGATCACTTCAAACTTGAAATTGTCGTGGCGGAAGGTCTCGCCGGTTTCGGGGATGCGCTTCAACACCCACAAAGCGAAGCCCGCGACGGTCGAATAGTCGCGGTCGACCGGCAGCGCCACGCCAAGGCGATCGGTCAGCAGGTCGGCGCTCGCCGCCCCCGACACCAACCAGCTGCCATCCTCGCGCTCGACGCATGGCGGGTCCTCGCCCTCGTCCATGTCATTGGCGAACGCCCCGGCAAGCGCAGCCAGCAGCGACCCCGGGGTGACGATCCCATCGAGATGGCCATATTCGTCGTGAACCAGTGCCAACGGCACTTCGGCCGCGCGCAGCACCGCGAGCGCGTCCATCGCGTCCATCAGGTCGGGGATAACCGGTGCCGACCGCGTCAGCTCCGACAGATTGATTTCCTGGCCATTGAGCAAGGCAGCGAGCATGTCGCGCGTCGACACCACCCCGACGATATTGTCGACCGACCCGTGCGCCACCGGCAGGCGACTGTGCGGGGTGGCCGCCAGCACCGATCGGATTTCGTCGCGCGTGCAGCCGATGTCGATGAAGTCGATGTCGGTGCGCGGGGTCATGATCTCCCGCACCGGGCGATCCGCGAGGCGAACGATGCCCGAGATGATCGCGCGCTCGCTTTCGTCGAGCACCCCCGCAGTCTGCGCCTCGGCAACGACCAGGTGCAATTCCTCGGCGGTGACGACGTTCTGATTTTCGCGGTTGAGCCCGAGCATGCGAAAGATCGCCGCACTGGTCCGGTCGAGCAGCCACACGAA
The DNA here is from genome assembly GCA_026785965.1 of Sphingomonas bacterium. Classification (GTDB taxonomy): domain Bacteria; phylum Pseudomonadota; class Alphaproteobacteria; order Sphingomonadales; family Sphingomonadaceae; genus Sphingomicrobium. Next base: position 6,328 of record JAJAYY010000012.1, on the reverse strand, counting down.
CGGCGCGGTAAACCGAGACAACCAGTTCATCGGCCGCGCCATCAAAGCGGCGATCGCTTCGGGATTGCGCAGCGCAAACTGCTTGGGCACGAGCTCGCCGATCAGCAGCGAGAAAAAGGTCGTGATGACGATGACGATGGTGAACCCGACGGTTTGCGCGGTGTCGGGGGCCATATCGAAATAATAAATCAGCCGGTCGGCCAGCGGACCGCCGAGGCTGGCGCCCGAATAAGCACCCGCCAGAATCCCGATCAGCGTGATTCCGATTTGGACCGTCGAGAGGAAGCGTCCGGGGTCGGCCGCAAGCAGCAACGCCGCCTTCGCGCCCGACGATCCCGACTTGGCCATCGCCTTCAGCCGGGCCTCACGCGAAGAGACGATCGCCAGCTCGCTCATCGCGAACAGCCCGTTGAGGCCGATCAATGCGAGGATCAGGACAATGTCAATCCAGGGAATGGGCGCCAAGGGTCCGCTCATGATGAGGCCTTCCCATGCCGTCAAAGCGACGGCGCGGCAAGGCGGTGAAGATCGATAAGCATGCGGAACTATCGGCGTGCCGCGCCGTTCCCTGTACGATCCATTCCATTTTTCCGGAGAAATTCCATGCGTCACTTCCGCACATTGACGGCCATCGCCCTGTCGGGCGCCCTGGTCACCACCGCTGCTTGCACCACCGATCCCAACACCGGGCAGCGCCGCATTTCCAAGACCGCGATCGGTGCCGTCGGCGGCCTCGTCGGCGGTTACCTTGCCGGTGACCTCATCGGCGGCCGCAATGACCGCACTGCCAAGATCATCGGCGCCGGGGTCGGCGTGCTCGCCGGTGGCGCAGTTGGCGCTTACATGGATCGCCAGGAAGCCGAGCTCCGCCGCCAGACCGCGGGCACCGGCGTCGACGTGATTCGTTCGGGCGACGACCTGATCCTGCGCATGCCGTCGGGGATCACCTTCCCGGTCGACAGCTACGCCATCCAGCCGCAATTCCAGTCGACCCTCAACCAGGTTGCCCAGACGCTGAGCAGCTATAACCAGACCTATATCGATGTGCTCGGCCACACCGATTCGACCGGCAGCAATGCCTATAACCAGACCTTGTCGGTCAATCGTGCCCAGGCCGTTGCCAGCTATTTGAGCTCGCGCGGCGTCGCTTCGGCGCGGATGGGCGTGCGCGGTTTTGGTGAGAGTGCGCCGATCGCGTCGAACGACACCGAGATGGGCCGCGCGCAGAATCGCCGCGTCGAGATCAAGGTTGTCCCGCTGACCCAGGGTCAGCCTTACTAAGCGCTGGCTTTAGCAAGAGATTGGGGCGTCACCTTCGCGGGTGGCGCCCTTTTCGTTGGTTCGGCGACGCTGCTGGAAGAACGCCTTGAGTTGGCCCGCCGCTTCATCTTCGCCGATCCCGCCGAGCACGTCGGGGCGATGGTGGCAGGTCGGCTGGGCGAAGATTCGCGCGCCATGGTCGACCCCGCCGCCTTTGGGATCAGGTGCAGCAAAACGCAGCGCATCGAGCCGCGCGAGCGCGATCGCCGCGGCGCACATCGCGCATGGTTCAAGGCTGACCCACAACGTGCAGCCGTCGAGTCGCGACCGGCCGAGGCGCGTGGCGGCGTGGCGGATCGCGACGATTTCCGCGTGCGCGGTCGGATCGAGTGTGCCGCGCATGGCGTTGCGCGCCTCGGCGATGATTTCACCGTCGAGCGTGATCACGGCGCCGACCGGCACTTCGCCCGCCTCGGCCGCGACTGCAGCGAGATCGAGCGCCCGCCGCATCGCTGGTGGCAAGGGGAAAGCGGTCATTCGCGCAGCCTCGGGCGCGAGAGACTTAGCGCGCGGTGTTGACGGTGTTGGCATCGGCCGGGGGCCGGACTTCAACGCGCGGCACGGCGACGGTGGCGCCATCGCGCTTGATCTCAATCGATGGCACCGCGACCTTGGTCTGGCCGGCGCCGACCCCGATCGATCCGGTCTCGACATCGAAGCTCGGCGCCTGGCCCGCGCGGGTCGTGAGCTTGCCATTGTTCGACTCGACGCCCGGCGCAACTGCGGGACTGGTCTGGCGGATATCGATCAGGCCGATCTGGATGGCGGCGATCAACGCTACGACGGCGACAATCAGGATCAGGAAAATGGCACGCATCCGGTCGGCTCCTTGAGGGATTTCGGCGGTGATAGCGTAACGCGGGACACGGTGTCGAGTTGCCGACTTTCCTTGCCCTAGCCCCTGGTCGAGGTTGACGCCGCGCCGCATGGCGGTTATCGGGCGGCCCATTCCGGGCGCAGCTGTGCCCACTTCAGATCAGGATGTGACGTATGTCGCGCGTTTGCGAGCTGACCGGCAAGGGCCGGCAGGTGGGTAACAATGTTTCCCACGCCAATAACAAGACCAAGCGGACCTTTCTGCCCAATTTGCAGAACGTGACGCTGCTTTCGGAAGCGCTTGATAAGAGCGTCAAGTTGCGCGTGTCGACGCACGGCCTGCGCTCGGTCGAGCATGTCGGCGGGCTCGACAATTGGCTGGTCAAAACCAGCGAAGCCAAGCTGTCGCTGCGCGCCGCGCGGCTCAAGCGCGAGATCGCCAAGAAAGCGAAGAGCGCCGCATAAGGCCGCTCACGCGCCCGGCGGCAAGTCGAGTGCGATGAGCAAAGTCCGCATCCACGGACGAAAATTATCGTCGGTCGCGATCCACAGCCGCGTCCCTCCACCAGCGAGGGGCGCGGCTGCGACCGCTTCGGGATTGTCGAACGCCCCGAGCGGCAGCCTTAGCCGAAGGGACGGCTTTCTGCCGCGCCCAGCCACCAACAGCTCAGTGGCAAAGCCACGCCAGGTGATGCGCCGAACAAGCAGCACCATCCGCCCATCCGCCAGCCGAGTCGCATCCGATGTGCCGACAGGGATATCGCGAAGATTGCTGGTCGCGCCCACCGCTACTGCCGAGCCCCCTGATTCGGGTAGCACCCAAATGCCCCCGCCTCCGGCGATCAGCCCTTCGCCGCCGCGATTGCGCCGCCAGTCGACCGCCAGCCAATCGTGCGACACAGCGTGCGAAAAGTCGGCATCGTAGCGCCACAGCGAGTGGTAGGTTTCAAACCCAACCCACCAGCCGCGGCCGTGCGGATCCTTGAGCAGCGATTCGCTGTCCCGTCCTGACTTGCGCCACGCCGGCCCGGGTCCATCGGGCAAGTCCTGAAGCGAGAAGTTGACCCGTTGCTGCGCGCGATCCGGCGGCGTGAAGCGGATCACGACCCCTGAATCGGTCAATGCCACGAGGCCTTCATGGTCGATCGCGAGCGCCGAAATTCCCCCAAACCGGGGTTCGGGTGCCGAAAGCTCCCACACGCGCCAGCCACGCCTCGCGCCGCCAATCTTTTCGGCAGTGCCCGCGACGGTGACCTGCGCTCCGGGCAGACGATTGGGCTGCCTCAGCGCCCAGGCTTGGAATCCGAAAGTCGCCGCTGAAACGACTAAGCTACTGAAGATAAACGACTTGCTGAATATTGGCTGCATGAGGCGTTCAGACTTCGATCAGCGCGAATCGCTCATAAGCTTTTGATACGGCGAAGCTTTCCCCCTTTTGCTTCGCTGCCACGCCGGCCACGGCGGACAAGTTCCCTCGCGTCGCGTAACGAGGGGGGCTCGGCACCAGTAGCTTATTTTGTGCCGGGCCCATCTTGTCCCCTCCCCGCATCCGCGTCACTTGCTGTCGAACAAGGCCGCGAGCTGATCGATCAGCGCTCCCCCCAATTGCTCGGCATCCATGATTGTCACCGCGCGCTGATAGTAGCGCGTGACATCATGCCCGATCCCGATCGCGGCGAGCTCGACGGTCGATCGAGTCTCGATCCACCCGATCACCTGGCGCAGATGCTTCTCCAGATAGGTGCCGCCATTGGCCGAGGCGGTCGAATCATCGACTGGCGCGCCATCCGAAATGACCAGCAGGATGCGCCGCTCCTCGGGCCGCGCAAGCAAGCGATTATGCGCCCAGATCAAAGCCTCGCCGTCGATATTCTCCTTGAGCAGCCCCTCGCGCATCATCAGCCCAAGGTGGCGCCGCGCATGGCGGTAGGGCTGGTCGGCACGCTTGTAGATGATGTGGCGCAGATCGTTGAGTCGCCCCGGCTCGGGCGGGCGCCCTTCGGCCAGCCACGCCTCGCGGCTTTGTCCACCTTTCCACGCGCGGGTCGTGAAGCCGAGCACTTCGGTCGCCACTCCGCAGCGTTCAAGCGTGCGGATCATGATATCGGCGCAGGTCGCGGCGATCGAAATCGGCCGCCCGCGCATCGAGCCCGAATTGTCGATCAGCAGGCTGACCACCGTATCCTTGAACTCGGTCTCGCGCTCGACCTTGTATGACAGCGAATGCGCCGGAGCGACGATCACCCGCGCCAGCCGTGCCGCATCAAGCAGCCCTTCCTCCTGGTCGAAGTCCCAGCTTCGCGCCTGCTGCGCCATCAAGCGCCGCTGCAGCCGGTTCGCGAGGCGAGTGACCACGCCTTGCAGCTGGCTCATCTGCTGATCGAGGTAAGCGCGCAGCCGGACCAATTCTTCGGGATCACACAGCTCACCGGCCTCGACCACTTCGTCGAAGCGCTTGGTATATTCACGATAATCGCCGGCCGGTGCCTCGGACCAGTTGCGCCGCGACGGGTTGGTACGCGCCTGCTCGGCGCCATCGTCGCCGCTTGCGGCATCGCCTTCGTCCTGTTCAGTGTCGCGCTGGCCGTCCTCGTCGTCGCCTTCATCGCTTTCCTGGCGGTCCGAGCGCATCTCCATGTCGCCACCCGAAGCGCCCTCGTCGCCTTCGACCTCGTCGTCCTCGTCGGGGCCATCGTCATCGCCTTGATCGTCGTCGCCGCCGTCATCGGGCTGATCGTCGGCGCGCTCGTCGGCGTCGGCAAGGTCGAGATCCTCGAGCAATCGCCGCACCAGGGTCGCGTAGGCCGCCTGGTCGTCGATCGTCATCCCGAGCGCGTCGAGCTCGGCCCCGGCCTGATCCTCGATCCACGGCGCCACCAGCGCGAGGCCGGCCCGCGCCGCCTGAGGCGGTTCCTGCCCGGTCAATCGCTGACGGGCGATCAGCCCGACTGCGGTCGCGAGCGGGACTTCGGCGGCGGTGCGGGCGCGGACGATCGCGTCGGTCCGCACGCGCGCTTCGGCGAGCTCGGCGAGGTTGGCGCGAACCCCGTCCATGCTGCGCGCGCCCAACGCCTCGACGCGGGCGGCTTCGAGCGCGTCGAACACAGCACGCGCGTCGGCGTCCTCGCCCCCGCGCGGCGCCCTCGTCTCGTGAAGCACAGGATCATGATGGCGCAAGCGCAGCGCCACGGCATCGGCCCCGCCACGCGCTTCAGCGACCAGCCGCGGCTCCATCGATGGGCCCGGCGAGACGACGCGGGCGGTTTTTCCGCTCGCCGCGCCGTCGGACCCGTAGACCACGTCGGCCTCGACATCGCGCGCAATCGCCCGCGTCGCCCCGGCCAGCGCATGGCGAAATCGGTCGAGGGGCGCGAGGCGGGTCATCGCTCAGGCCCGCTGAGCAATGCTTTCGGGCAGATCCTTGCCGAACACGCGCTGATAATATTCGGCGATCAGCCCGCGCTCGCTATCGTCGCACTTGTTGAGGAAGCTCAGCCGGAAGGCGAACCCGACGTCGCCGAAGATCAAGGCATTCTGCGCCCAGCTGATCACCGTGCGCGGGCTCATCACGGTCGAGATATCGCCATTGATGAACCCCTGCCGCGACAGATCGGCGACCTTGACCATCTTCGTCACCGTGTCCTTGCCGTCCTTGCTGTCATATTCGCCCGATTTGGCGAGCACAATCTGCGCCTCGGTCTCGGCAGGCAGATAATTGAGCGTCGCGACGATATTCCAGCGGTCGAGCTGGCCCTGGTTGAGCGCCTGCGTGCCGTGATACAGCCCGGTGGTATCGCCCAGACCGATCGTGTTGGTGGTCGCGAACAGCCGAAACCATGGATTGGGACGGATCACGCGATTCTGGTCGAGCAAGGTCAGCTTGCCGTCGGTTTCGAGCACGCGCTGGATGACGAACATCACGTCGGGGCGTCCGGCGTCATATTCGTCGAATACCAGCGCCACCGGGTGCTGAAGCGCCCACGGCAACAATCCTTCGCGGAATTCGGTCACCTGCTGACCGTCCTTGAGCACGATCGCGTCGCGCCCGACGAGGTCGATGCGACTGATATGGGCGTCAAGGTTGATTCGAATTGTCGGCCAGTTGAGCCGCGCCGCGACCTGTTCGATATGGGTCGACTTGCCGGTGCCGTGATAGCCCTGGACCATCACTCGGCGGTTCTTGGAAAAGCCG
>JAJAYY010000011.1 GCA_026785965.1 Sphingomonas bacterium | reverse complement strand
TTTAACGTGCGCTACCTGCACATGACCTCGTTCAGCATCCGCGGCGTGCTTGGCACGCGCGCCGTGCTTGCTGCCGTTGGCGTGGTAATCGCAGCACAGCTTGCCTTCACTTATGCGCCGTTCATGCAGGCGCTGTTCGGGAGTGCGGCGATATCGCCCTTCGACGCGGTCATCGTCCTGGCCATCGGCATTGTCCTGCTGATGGTGCTGGAGATTGAGAAAGCCCTGATGCACCACTTTGAAGCTTTAGTGCGACGACGCGTAGAAGCGGGAAGCTGTTGAAAGGGAGTATCTCGCCGGGCATTTCCATTGCAAGACTTGCGCCGCTCAGGGGGCCGCGGATTTTCTGCTACTACTCTCCTGCGGCGGTCAATATCGTGAATTCGAGACATCGAGCAGCGAGCGCGGATCGTTGTCGCAAAGTTCGACTGCCTCCGTCTCCGCCACAGCCGCTCGTCGTGCCGCAGCACGAATACCAAATCGCGGCCGGATCAGGCTTTCAGCGCCGCTGCCGCTTCGGCCTCGCGCTGGAGCGTTCGGGCGAGTTGGCTCATGCCGTTGAGATATTGCGGCGGCACATATTGGTCACGATACCCGGCTTCGGCGGCCGCGCGCAGCGTCCACATCGGGTCGATCAGGTGCGGTCGCCCAAGCGCGACCAGATCGGCCCGCCCAGCGGTGAGGATTGCATTGGCCTGGTCCGGGTCGGTGATATTGCCGACCGCCATCGTCGCCAATTTCGCTTCGTTGCGAATCTTGTCGGAAAACGGGGTCTGGAACAGCCGGCCATAGACCGGTGCGGCATCGGCCCAGGTCTGGCCCGCCGAGACGTCGATTAGATCGGCCCCGGCCTGCGCAAATACCTCGGCGATCAGCACCGCTTCGTCGGGGGTGACTCCGTCCTCGCCCGCCCAGTCGGTCGCCGAAATGCGCACCGACATCGGTCGCTCGGCGGGCCACGCCGCGCGCATCGCAGTGAACAGCTCAAGCGGATAACGCAGCCGGTTTTCCAGGCTGCCGCCATATTCGTCGGTTCGCTTATTCTGCAGCGGGGTGAGGAAGCTCGACACAAGATAACCGTGCGCAGCATGGAGTTCGATCATGTCGAACCCTGCTTCGACCGCCATCCGCGTTGCCGCGACAAACTGGTCAACGACCTCGTCCATGTCGGCGCGGGTCATCGGGCGGGGGGCCTGATTGGCTCCGCTCCATGCCACGTCCGACGCGGCGATCAATGGCCAATTGCCCTTGGCCAGCGGCGCGTCCATCGTCTCCCAGCCAAGCTGGGTCGACCCCTTGCCGCCCGAATGGCCGAGCTGGAGGCAGATCTTGGCGCGCGAATGGAGATGGACGAAGTCGGTGATCCTGCGCCATGCCGCGACATGCTCCGGCGCATACATCCCAGCGCACCCTGGGGTGATCCGCGCAGTCGGGGAAACGCACGTCATCTCGGTAAAGACCAGCCCGGCGCCGCCTTCGGCGCGAGCGCCATAATGCACCAGATGGAAGTCGTTCGGGGTGCCTTGCTCGGCCGAATAGGTTGCCATCGGGGAAACCACGATGCGGTTCGTCACGGCCATCTCGCGCAGCCGGAATGGCGCGAACATCGGCGGTGCCGCGGTCGTCTCGCCGGTCGCTCGCGCCCAGAAACTGCGCTCGGTACCTTCTAACCATGTTGGATCGCGCAGTCGCAGATTCTCGTGGCTGATCCGCTGCGACCGCGTCAGCAGGGAATAAGCGAACTGCCATGGTTCGAAATCAAGGTATCGCTCGACCGTCTCGAACCATTCGGTCGAGTTGCGCGCGCTATTCTGGAGCTTGAGCACTTCGAGCGACCGTTCGGCCTGATATTCGGCCAAAGCGTCGGGCAGGCTGAGGCCGGGCCGATTGACCACCTCGGCGAGCTTGATCGCATCCTCGATTGCCAGCTTGGTCCCCGATCCAATTGAGAAATGGGCGGTGTGCGCGGCATCGCCGAGCAGGACCAGCCGGTCATGATGCCAGCGCTCGCAGACGATGCGGCGAAATTGCAGCCACGCTGCCGATCCGCTGAGATGCGCCGCATTGGTCAGCAGCGGCTGACCGTCAAGATAAGCCGCGAAAATGCGTTCGCATTCCGCAATTGTTTGCGCTTGGTCCATCTGCTCGAAACCGAGTCCGACCCAGGTTTCGGGCGAGCATTCGACGATGAAGGTCGAACAGTCATCGGCGAAACGATAGGCGTGGGCCCAGATCCAACCGGCGCCGGTTTTTTCGAACGCAAACGTGAAGGCGTCGAAGAGTTGCGGCGTGCCGAGCCAGATGAATCGATTGGCGCGGGCCTGGATATCCACCCCCAGCCGGTCGGCATAGGCCTCGCGAAAGCGGCTGTTGACGCCGTCGGCGGCAATAACCAGGTCCCATTCTGGCCATGCCGCAAGGTCGGGTTCGGCCGCGACGTCGAAATGCAGCGGAATTCCTAACTCGCGCGCACGCTGGGTCAGGATCGCGAGCAGGCGCTGGCGACCGATGCCGATGAAACCATGCCCCGACGATCGGACGCGATCTCCATGAATGTAGACATCGATGGCGTCCCAATGCGCGAATTGGCCGGCAATTGCTTTGCCCGAGACGGGGTCGTTGGCCATCAAATTGTCGACCGTTTGATCCGAGAACACCACGCCCCAGCCGAACGTCACACCTTCGGCATTGCGTTCGAACAGTTGAACGTCATGGCGCGGGTCGCGCAGCTTCATCGAGATCGCGAAGGTCAGGCCTGCCGGGCCTCCGCCTATGCACGCAATTTTCAAGCTCGGCCCTCCTCCCGGTGACGCTAGCGCGGGACTGCAAGCGATGCACCTGTCATCTCGGACCCGAGTCGGCGCGGTGAGCTGCACGCCACAGCGCCGTCCGACGGCATGAAAAGTCTCATCTCGGGACGGTTTGGCCAAAAAATTTGCTAACCGCTTCATCATGTTTGGTTTCTGTCGAAACTTGAACGCGCCCGGAAGAGTCCCTGTTAAATTTCCGCTAAATTGAACGGACAAGTTTAATGCACGTTAACGATTTCCCTAAATCCTGAATCTATTCGAACACCGTTCCTCGACTTCTGCATGACGATAGGAAGGTTTCAGAGCATAAATCGAGCAAACTGAGAGAATAAATGCTGCCTCTAGGGATACTATGCTTAAACATTAACCTTCATCTTCGCTGCGAATGCTTTTGTGACAATTTGTTGATGCTGTCGTCCCATTTGGCGCCGCTTGCCATTTTGCCCTGCTCATGGTTCTTCCTTTGTGGTGAGCGCGAGACTCCTTCGGTCTGTTAACGATTTCGCTTATCGTGACAACGCCGCAGAGATCCGCCGAACCGGGTGAAGCCGGGCCGCGAGGCCAGGCCAACAAATAGGGGTTGTTATGCGGTACGAAGATGCTTCCCAGACGGGCTCGTTCAACACGGAAAATCCGGTCGCTCGCGACGATTCTGACGCGCTCGCCGCTGGCGCTCGCGGTCCCGCAACGGGCAACGTCATCACTGGCGAGGGGACCCAGACCGGTTCGCTCGGCGCGGATCTTTCCGCAGGCGCGGCGCAGATCACCTCGATTGCCGGTGCCAGTGGCAGCGATCAGAGCTTTTCGGGCGGGAAGCTCAGCGCAATCGGTGAATTTGGCAAGCTGAGCGTCGATGCGCAGGGCAATTACAGCTATCTCGCCAACAAAGGCGCGCCCGAAAATGCGCGCGATCATTTCACTTACAAGCTCGCCGACGCGCAGGGCAACAGCGACACCGCAACGCTGACCATTGAAATCGGCAAGTCTCCCGCAATGGTCCAGGCCAATGCCGAACAGATCGTCGTCGGTCCCGACGGCGTGGTTGTGCTCCCGGCCGGCGTCCAGCTTAGCGACATTCATGTGGTCGGCCGCAATCTGGTGATCGACATGCCTGATGGCACCCAGAAGGTGATCATCGACGGCGCGGTGTTCGTTCCCCAGCTGGTGCTCGACGACGTTCAGGTTCCGGCGACCAACCTTGCCGCGCTGCTGATCGATTCCGAGCCGAAGCCTGCCGCGGGCGGCCTGCCGCCGTCGGGTGGCGGCAATTTCGAGGTCCCGGTCAGCCCGCTCGATCCGGGCGTGCCGCTGGGTGACCTGATTCCGCCGACGGTGCTCGACTATACCCCGCCGGTATATGAAGAGGTCGGGGTCGAGGAAGTGCGGCCCGACAACGCGCCGTCGATCCTGATTGAAACCCCCGATCAGCCGGCAGGGGCCGAGAACGCCACTGCAACGGTCGATGAAGGTGCGCTCCCGGCGCGGGTTGGTCCGCCGGCCGAGCCTGAAGGTTCACATTCGGCCTCGACCGCAGAGACCACCACGGGCACCATCGTTTTCACCTCGCCCGACGGGCCCAACGTGATAACCATCAATGGTGTTGTTGTCACAGGCCCCGGCCAACCCTCCATCCCCGGGCTGTATGGTAGCGTCATCATCACCAGCTTCAGCAATGGCGAGATCGGCTACAGCTACAAGCTCGCCGACAACACCAGCGGCAATGCGACGCAGGATGTCTTCGACGTGGTCATCACCGACGGCGACGGCGACAGCGATACCGCGACATTGACCATCAGCATCATCGACGATGCGCCGATTGCGGCGCTTGATACGGACAGCATTGCGGCGGGGGCGTTCGGTCCTGCGACCGGCAATGTCATCACCGACGCTTCGGCGGGGGATGCGGGCGACAGCGACACGGGCAAGGACAATGTCGGCGCCGACGGTGCGGTTGTGGTCGGGGTTGCCGCGGGCAACACCGGGGCGTTCCTCGACAGCGCAGGCACGGTCGCGGTGGTGATCCAGGGGGCCTATGGCAAGCTGACCCTCAATGGCGACGGCAGCTACAGCTACACGCGCGATGCGGGCACCGCTGGCGGGGTCAGCGACGTGTTCACTTACACGATCAAGGACGGCGACGGCGATCTTGCCCGCACGACCTTGACCATTGCCATCGGCGACGGCGGGGTGACCACCACGGTTCCCGCTCCGGGCGGGGCGACCACCACGGTCTACGAGGCGGCGCTTGCCGCGCGCGGCGCCGAGCCGCAGGGGACCAGCGAGGCGCTTGCCGGGGGTGCCAACGACGATCCCACCGAGGCGGTCAGTGGGACCATCGCGTTCAGCGCAGTCGACGGGCTTGGCTCGATCAGCCTTGGCGGGACCGTGATCAACCTCGCCGGTGCCTATCCGCAGATCGTGGCGACCAACGCCACTGGAACGCTGGTGGTGACCGGGGTGAGCTATACGGCGGCGACCGGGGTCGGCTCGATCGCTTACACCTATACGCTGCTTGACAACACGCTGACCGATCCGTCGTCGGCGAGCTTCGCGCTTGTCGTGACCGACGCCGACGGCGACGTCTCGCCGCCCGCCAATTTGGTGATCAGCATCATCGACGATGCGCCGATTGCGGCGCTCGACAGCCTGCAGACGGTTGCCGAGGATGCCGCCAATATCGGTGGCAACGTCCGCTCCAACGACCTGCAAGGCGCCGACGGCGCGGTCGTCACGCACATTAACCTCGGATCGGGCTTTGTCCTGATCACCAGCGGGGTCGATCTTACCGGCGGGGTCTATCAGTTCACCAAGGCCGGGGTCGGCGTCTACACGATCAAGGCCGACGGCACCTGGACGTTCGACCCGGCGACCAACCAGTCGAACAATGTCACTCCGGTCGATGCCGGCTTTAGCTATCGCATCACCGACGGCGACACCGACATTTCCGAAGCAGTCCAGCCGATCAATGTCACTGACGGTGCCAACCCGGGTGCGGGCGGCAACGTCGCGCTGACCTTGGCGGAAGCTGCGCTCGACATCACCCAGGGCGGGTCGGATCTTGCCGCGGGATCGGTCAACGGTTCCAACCCGAGTTCAACCGCCGAGACGCAGGTCGTGCTCGCGGCGTCGGGTCTGCATTTCTCAGCCGGCTCGGACGCGATCACCTCGGTTGCCTTCAGTCTCGCTTCTGCGCCGATCGTCTCGGGGCTCGAGCCCGGCTATTCGATCAGCTGGGCGATCAACGGCAGCGGCCAGATGGTCGGCAGTTTGATTGGCCCGGGCAGCGTCAACCTCGGCACGGCGATCCTCGTCCAGCTGACCGGTGCGACGGGAACCACGGCAGCGGGCGGCATCGCCGATGTCGGAGTGACCGCTACGCTCGTCGGCCCACTCGAGCATGCCTATCCGCCAGCAACCCAGGCGGCGATCTCGATCAGTGCGATCCAGGTCCACGCCAGCCAGGCCGATGGTGACTTCGGAACGGGGACAGTCAGCATCACGGCCACCGACGACGGCCCGACCGCAGTCGCTGCGCAAAGCCTGTCGCGCACTAACAGTGCCGGCTCGACGACCAAATATCTCGATGCCGATCTTGACGTGGACAACAACATGGGGGCCGATGGTGGCAAGGTGATCTTCACCGCTGCGACCATCACCGGCCTCGCCACCCAAGCACTGACGTCGGGGACGACCCCGCTTAGCTATAGCATCTCCACCGATGGCACAGTGCTGACGGCGACCAAGGGAAGTGGGGGGCCGACCGTATTCACGATCGAATTGCAGCCAACCGGTTCGCCCGATCAGTATAAGTTGACGATGGCCCTACCCCTGGATTCGGTTACGACCATCGATTTCGATGCCGGAGCCTATCAATTCGTCGGCGGCAATGATCCGTGGGCCGGGTTCAATACGTTGGCGAACGACAATTCGCAGGACCTGTTGCTAACCCCGCTCGGCGCCACAGGGTCGAGCATCAACGGCAATGCCAACTCCGCCGGCGCGGGCGGCGGAGGCGGTGGCCAGAACATCGGCACCGGCGAGGGCATCCGCCTCGACTTCGTCGTCGATCTCGGTGGCAATCCGAACGGCTCTCCGTCCGACTACCAGAATCAAATCGGCCAGCAGGATCACACGTTCGATAGCCATTATTTGGTCAACAATGCGTCGCTGACCTTCGGTGACGGGTCTACGGATACAACGATCAGCATCAGGGCGTTGCTGGCGACCGACAATGCGGCGGACTCGGTGCTTGGCAACGGCTCGCTGGTCAACATTGGGTCGATCGCCATCAGCTTCGATGGCGAGATCGAAGTAGTGTCCTTCAATGCGCTGACAAATCCGCAGACAGTGACTGTTGGCAGCGTCGGGGGTGCGGCCGACCGGAACTACACGGTCGAGTTCGTCACCGTGGGCTCCGCGCAATATGTCAAGGTGACGGGCGTTCTGGACACCGCCGTGACCATCGCGACGCTTGGGTCGGCGCAGTATAACGCGCTTGAAGTCAAGTATCTGAGTGGTGACGACTTTGCGATCACCGACTTCGGCGTCGCCGCGCAAAGCACCAATCCGGTCAACTTCACTGTGCCGATCAGCGTCACCGATGGTGACGCCGATACGGTGACGTCGGGTAATTTGGCGATCACCCTTACCGCGGCACCCCCGGTCGTGCTCGATACCAACCACGACGGGTCGATCGGCTACCTTTCGATCGCCGATGGCGGCCATTATGACTATAACGGCGACGGCAACGCAGAAGCCACGGCCTGGGTCGCGGCGGGCGATTCGATCCTGGTCCGCGATGCCGACGGCAATGGCACGGTCAGCGATGCGTCGGAGTTCGTGTTCGGCGGCAACGGCGTGACCGACATGGAAGCGCTGCATGCCCAATATGGCGAGCAGCTTGACGCCAGCGATGCCGATTTCGTCCAGTTCATGCTGTGGAACGATGCCAATTCGAACGGCGTGGCCGATGCCGGCGAGCTGCAAAGCCTGACCGACGCCGGCGTGATCAGCATTGGGCTGGTGTCGGACGGGGTGTCGTACGTTGCAGTCGGCGGCGATGTCCAAGTGGCGGGTGAATCAACCTTCTCCTACGTCAACGACAATGGCGAAACCTCTACTGGTATCGCTGCCGATGTGGCGTTCCTCACCGCACAGCGCGAAGCCGATCTGGCTCAGCGTGTGGCAGGGACGGCCAACAGCACTGGCGTCGTCGCGGCGGCGGTGGCGGCGATGGG
>JAJAYY010000010.1 GCA_026785965.1 Sphingomonas bacterium | reverse complement strand
GCTTACTTCTTCTTCGTCTTGGCAGCCGCTTTCGGAGCGGCCTTCTTCGCTGGCGCCTTAGCAGGTGCAGCATCGGTTGTCGACGCCTTGGCCTTGCTCGGCGCAGGCTTGGCGGCTTTGGCGGGCGCCTTGTCGGCCTTGGCGGCGGGCTTGGCAGCCTTCGCCGGAGTCTTTGCGGCGGGCTTGGCAGCCTTCGCAGGAGCTTTTTCGGCGGCGGGCTTGGCAGCCGGCTTGGCCGGCTTTGCTTCAGCCTTGGGCGCCGCAGCTGGCTTGTCAGCCTTCGCGGGCGCGGGCGCGGCTTCGGCCTTGGGCGCGGCCTTCTTCTCGGCCTTCTTGTCGCCGATAGAAACGATCTTGAGGATCGTCAGTTGCTGGCGGTGGCCGGCCTTGCGGCGATAATTGTGACGCCGACGCTTCTTGAACACGGTGACCTTGTCGGCCTTCGCCTGGGCGACGATTTCGGCACCGACGATGAGCCCGGCGGTCGACTTGAGGTCGGACCCTTCGCCAGCCAGCAGGACGTCGGTAAGGTCGATGCTGTCGCCGGCTTCACCAGCCAGCTTCTCGACGACGATCTTGTCTCCGGGGGCAACGCGATACTGCTTGCCACCCGTGCGCACGATTGCGAACATGTGCCTGTCTCTTCCGTATGAATATGTGCCGCGCAAGGAACGGCGTCAGCTGACCCCAGGGCCCCGCGCGGGAAGCGGCTCGCCTATGGGAAGGGGCCGCGGCTGTCAACCATGCGGGCCGGTCGCAAGCAGATCGTCGACCCTGCTTCCGGCATGGCAGCTGCATTCGCTTAGTGGCGGTGTCCGGCCTTGAGCTTGTAGCGCTGGCCGTCAAACCCGTCGAACATGCTGCCGATTGCGGGATGGTCGATCGGGTCGCCGTCATCGTCGGCAATCAGATTTTGCTGGCTGACATAAGCGATGTAGCTCGACTCGGCATTTTCGGCGAGCAAATGGTAGAATGGCTGGTCCTTGGCCGGGCGCATGCTCTCGGGGATCGCTTCATACCATTCGTCCGAATTGGCGAAGGTCGGATCGACGTCGAAGATCACCCCGCGAAAGTCGAGCAGCCGGTGACGGACAAGCTCGCCGATGCCGTAGCGGGCCGAGGGGATCGAAACAGAGAAAGGCGGGGTCGTCATGCCTGTCTATGTAGTGGCGCCCGCGAGGCAGGCAAGCGACAACCGATCCGGATCGCGGGCCTTGCTCACGCCACGATCCGCTCGCCGGCCCAATCGAAGCAGCCACCGCTGTCGGCCGAATCGAGGCGGTCGGTCACGCCGAGCAAGTGCGCCGCGGCGATCGCGGGGGTGAACAATCGCTCGGGCGCGACATTGCGCTGGAACGGCGCCGACAGCGCGGTGTCGACCGTTCCCGGATGAAGCGCGACGAGGATCGACTGGGGGCGTGTCCGGCCGAGCTCGATCGCGACCGTGCGCACGATCTGGTTGAGCGCCGCCTTCGACGCGCGATAGCCGACCCACCCGCCCAGCCGATTGTCGCCGATTGACCCGACGCGCGCCGACAGCAATGCCATCACCGCGCGCCGATCGGCCGCGAGCAACGGCAGGAAGTGGCGCATGACTACCGCCGGGCCGGTGGCGTTGATCCGGAACAAGCGGTCGAGCGCCGCGCCGTCGATCGAGCGATAGCTTTTTTCGGGCGCGATGCCGTCGCCGTGGAGCAGCCCGGTGGCGACGAAGATGAGGTCGAATAAGCCGCTCGGCGCGAGCGCCGCGGCGGCGGCCTCGATCGAGCGGTCGTCGCCAAGGTCGAGCGGCGGGGTCGATCGGCGCGACAAGCGAACCACGCGGTCGCCGCGCGCCTCGATCGCGTCGGCCAGCGCGCTGCCGATCCCGCCGCTGGCGCCGATGATGAGGGCGTTCATGCGCGCCACGGTGGCGCCTCGCGCGGCATTGCACAACGGGCTTTGCAAGCCCCGCCCCCGCTGCTAGAGGCCGCGCCGACCCAGCGTCGGCGTGTCCGACCGGCACCGTCTTGATTGCGGAGAGGTGGCTGAGTGGTCGAAAGCACCGCACTCGAAATGCGGCGTGGGCGCAAGCCTACCGTGGGTTCGAATCCCACCCTCTCCGCCATCCCCCTGTGCGCGCCGCGAGCACCGCGCCCGCCTCGTCCCCAATTTTCATCTGACAGCGCGGTCAATTTCGCTTATTGCTGCACCTGCAGGCGTGCCGACGAGCGGAACTGAAGCCCGGCGGCGACTGCGCAACGGCGGGGCTTAGTCTGGGGGGCACATGTCGAACATCGCCGGCAAAGCCTATGGGATGACGGTGATCACGCCGATGCGCCCGCTGACCGCGCGCCTGACGGCGTTCGTCTTTCGCCTGGTGCGCAGCTTCCCCGCATTTCTGGGGCCGTTGATCGGGCTGTCGATCATTCATTTCGCGCGCTGGGTGATCATCCGCCGCGACCAATGGCCCGACCTTGGCAACGGGCCGCAGACGCTGAGCCATGACCATCTGCTGTTCTGCAGCAATTTCAACGGCACATGGGACCAATATATCGACGCATTCTCGGCCGGGGTGCCGTCGGGACTCAACCTCATCTGGTACAAGAATTTGCGCTTCCCCGGGGCGGTTCCGAACACCCCGTTCAAAAACTATATTCGCGCCAACCAGCAGTTTAACGATTATTATTACAACGCCACGCCGGGCGCCGCTCAGCGCGAGGTCAAAAGCGCGCTGCGCGTTCATCGGATGCTCGACGGGCTGCAGCGCGACCATGCCACGATGAGCCCGGGCGAATTTGCCGGCGCCTATCGCGCGGCGCTGGTCGAGGTGCAGAACGACCTCGGCTCGCGCGGGCCCGCCCCGGTGGCATCGACCGACACCGCCATTGCCGACGCCAACAAGCGCGTGCGCATCACGCAAGGATATTATTCACTGGCCTGAACCGAACTGCATGAGGGGAGCCGAGCGACGTGCCGAACATCGACGGAGGGCATTATTTCCTGACCGTGCTGGTCCCGATCCGGGTCAGCGCCGAAGTCGAGCCCGACGGCGCGGTCGAATCCCCCGCCAACCGCCTGCGCATGCTGCTCGCGCTGATGCCGACCGTCGGCGACGACGACAATCGCGCGGTTGCCGACGTCGATCCGGCGATCGCTGCCCGCGCCGAAACCCGCCCGCAGATCAGTCCGTTCGCGCGCAACCGGCTCAACCATTTCGTGCGCTTTTCGGTGGTCGACGCGATCAATTACAATGGCCGCATCAACGGCGACGGCGTGCTCGACCTGATCCGCCGCATCAACCCGGCGGTAGCGCAACCCATCGACCGGCTGTCGCGCAGCTACCTGCTGTTTTCGGCCGAGTTCGACGTCAACCCGCACGGCGCGCCCGAACCCGAAGTCTATCTCGACAAATTGTGGGACACGATGGAGCCCGAACTGCGCGGCATATTCGATCATTGCTATCGCTTCGCCGAGGTCGCGAACGCCGGCGATTTTGTGCGCTATATCAAGCGCTGCCAGATCGAAACCTCGATGCCGTTCAACGAATATTGGACCGACGCGCCGCACCTCAGGCCGATTCCAACCTGGCTTGTGTCCGGGGTCCCAGCGCTGCTCGGCGTCGCCGCCGGTGCGTTGTTCCTGTGGCTCGTGCGAGATAGCGTTGGTGTGATCGTGACCTGGGGAGGGGCACTGCTGGTCGGCCTCGCCGTGGCGCTTGCGGCGGCAGTGTGGATCATCATGCGCCACGGCGCCAAGCCGTTCCCGGCCGCACCGCATTCGACCCTCGAACGGATCCTGAAGGCGCTCTACCTGCAAAACCAGTACATCAATTTCGCGGTCGCGCATCAGGGCGACGACGCCGAGATACTGTATGACGCGTTCGGCAAATTCCTCGGCGAGCATCGGCCGAGCGCGGCGCATCCGACCCAGGCGCCGGCGGTGATCGGCATATGACCACTACGGTCGCCCCGCCGGGCAAACCCGGATCGCTCGAGCTCGCCGATATCCAGGGCAATATCCTGACCGCTTATGGCAAGGAGGGGTTTCCCAAAGGCCGCAACCTGCTGATCAATGTCAGCGATGGCGAGGCGGGGCGGACGTTCATCCGAACGCTGCTCCCGCTGGTTACGACCGCGGTGCGCTGGTCGTCGCGCAACTATGGCCATTTCGGCAAGGTCATGGTCGAACGGCCCAAGGTCACGCTCAACCTGGCATTCACGTTCTGGGGACTGATTGCGCTGGGTGTGCCGGTGCGGCTGCTCGACTGTTTCCCCGATGAGTTCATCCAGG
The DNA here is from genome assembly GCA_026785965.1 of Sphingomonas bacterium. Lineage (GTDB taxonomy): Bacteria > Pseudomonadota > Alphaproteobacteria > Sphingomonadales > Sphingomonadaceae > Sphingomicrobium. The sequence continues at coordinate 12,737 of JAJAYY010000010.1, read as the reverse complement.
GCATGGCGCTGCGCGCAATGATTCTTGGCGATGCGCCATTCGGGCGCCGCGTGACGACCGAATGGGACCGGGTGTGGCAGCATGAGGACGATCCCCAGAACGTCGAAGACGGGAAGAGCGCGCATATCCTGATTACCCTCAATTCCCAGATGGACCCCGCGACGGGCGATCCAGTGCCCGAGCTTGAGGCGATGACGACGATGATCCGCGACCTGTGCAGTGGGTCGGGCGGGAAATTGACGGTGATGATCGGCCATAGTCTCGGCGGCACCGACGACTGCCAGGATCTGTCGGCGCTGCTCGAACGCCAGGACGGCGGCTTTGCCGCCACCGCGAAGGAACATTTCGGCTTCACCGATGCGATCAGCGACCCGGTGTTCGACGGCCAGTTCCCGCTCGACCTGCAACAGGAACGGGTGTGCGGCAATGGCAAGCTGGTCGGCGGCAAGTGGGCCCCGCTGGCGACCGGCGAATTTCTGCTCGGCTATCCCGACGAGGCGCAGGAAATTCCGATCAGCGGGATGTTCCGCAGCTTCGGCCGCAACGGCACCTTCATCGCCTATCGCAAGCTGCAGCAGAATGTCGTCGCGTTCCGCCGCTGGCTTGACGACACCGCGCCGCGATTCGGGGCGGTGTTCCACATCGCGGACCCGGTCGCGGCGCGCGAGACGCAGATGGCCAAGATCGCCGGGCGCTGGTCGGACGGTGCGCCGCTGGCGTTATTTCCCGACTTTGCGGCGTGGCTGGCGAGCACCACGCCCGACCCGACGAGCGGCATAATGGCGCGGCGCGAACTGTCGAACTATACGTTCTTCGACGATCCGATCGGCAGCAAATGCCCGATCGCCTCGCACACCCGGCGCGCCAATCCGCGCGACACCAACGGCCCCGAGCCAAGCGATGGCACCAAGCCGTCGAGCAGCGGCACGGTGCTGACCGATCGCCGGCGGCTGCTGCGGCGCGGCATCCCTTATGGCCAATGCCAGCCCGATGCGACCAGCGAGGGCGAGCATGGCATCATCATCCTGATCGTCTGTGCCAGCCTGTCGCGGCAGTTCGAATTCATGCAGCAGCAGTGGGTCAATTACGGGGTCGACGCCAATGCCGGGAACGACACCGATCCGCTGATCGGGCTGCGTCCACCCAAGGCCAAATATATCATCCCCGCCGACCCCGCGCTGGGCCGCGCGCCGTTCATCGCCGACGCGCTGCCGCAATTCGTCGAAACCCGTGGCGGGGCTTATTTTTTCGTGCCCAGCATGAGCGCGCTGCAGATGCTGTCGCTGGGGGTCATCGATCCGACCTAATCGGGGTCGAACAGCACCGTCAGATGCGCCGGGAAGGGGCCATCCTTGGTCATCTTGCCGTCCTTGCCCGGGGCGCGGCGCAGGTTGCGTCGGGTCAGCAACGGCTTGAGCGTGTGGGTGATCTGGGCCTCGGCGAGCGGCGCGCCGATGCACCAGTGAAGCCCGCTGCCGAAGGTCAGATTATTGCGCGACGGCCGCGACGGATCGAAGGCCTTGGGACGCTCGACGCGGCGCGGATCGAACATCGCCGAATGCGTCCCGACGAGCATCTTGGTGCCCTTTTTGATCGCCGTGGCGTGGCGCGTCCCGGCGCCGATCACCGCATCTTCGCCGCACACCCGGAACGGCCCGGGGTTAAGCGGCAGGAAGCGGAAGGCCTCCCACAGGCAGCGGGTCAGCAACAAATCATCGTCGGCGCGCGCCGCCGCTTGCGCCGCGCGTAACATGTCGGGCCGGCGAAGCAGCATTTCGAGCATATTGCCCCCGGCCATGGTGTTGGTCGGGACGAAGCCGGTAATCATCCCGATCAGAATCGCGCGGATCGTCGCGTCGTCGAGCGGCGTGCCATCGGCGCGGATCTCGCCGACCAGCCGTCCGGCGACGGTGCGCGAATTGGGCCGGGCGCGCGCCGACCCAATCGCGGCGTCGATCAACGGGCGCAGCTCGGCCCCCGCCTTCAACGCTTCGGCGCGCACCACCGGGTCGTCGCTCGGGTCGCCGAACATGAAGGTACTCATCGCGATCGTGATATGGCCAAAGCGCACTTCGTCGGGAACTGCGACTCCATAATGGCGCTCGCACAGGCGGGTCGGGACGCGCGTCACCAAATCGCGGATCGCGTCGATCCGGCCGTCGCTCGCGGCGACCAGTGCCTCGGCTTCCTCGGCCGCGATCGGCGCGATCGCGGTGCGATTGTCGCTGTCGGGAAAGGTCCGCGCGACGATCTGGTGAAGCGCCTGATAGGCCGGGCCGTCGGCCATCCCGAGAAGGAAGTTCGGCCCGTCATTGAGGGTTTCGATCTTTGCGCCAAACGGGACCGCAAACACATCCTGCCGTTTGAGCACATCGACGACATCGTCATAGCGGCTGACGAACGCCCATCCCTTGGCGATCAACACCGGCTTGAAGCGGCGAAAGAAGGCGTAAACGGCATAAGGGTGGTCGAGAATATATTGCACGATGGCCGAGCCGATCCCGGGCTTCTTTGCCGCCAGCCGGGCGGGTTGAAACCCCGTTGTAGCGGCGCTTTCGGCGCTTTCGGCGCGCGGCGTCATGGCGGTTGCGTTGACGTAGCTCATGCCCGTTCCCCCTCGATTATCAGCGCCGCGACGCCCGTCACTCGATCGCCGCGAAGATGCTTTCGTCCTTGTCCACTGCGCGCTTGGCGGCGCGGCAGCGGATCAGATGCAGTCCGGCGCCTTGCCGCTCGGCGACCTCGATTGCCTGGTCGATGGTTCGCTTCGCCTCCTCGACCTTGCCGAGCCGCTGCTGCAATTCACCGCGCAACAAGGCAATTCCGGCGACGTCGTTGGCCATGCCCGTGTCGTCCATCAAGCGTTCGGCGTCGCCAACCACTTCGATCGCCTTGTCGAACTGGCCGACGCGCATCAGCCCTTCGGCGAGCCACATCATGAACGTCGGCAGGTAAAGCAGGCTGCCGGTTGCCCGATACACGTCGAGCGCCTGGACCAGGATGCGGCACCCTTCTTCGACCTCGCCGATCCCGATCCGGGCGCGGCCGCGCATGATCTCGCACACCGCGGCGTAGAAGCTGATTTCATGCTCGCGGGTGAGCTTGGCGAGCTCGTCGATCAGCGGTTCAAGGTTGTCGTGCATCCGATTGAACAGCCGCACCAGAATCCACCCGCTGAGCGCGTGGGCGAGATTGTAGGGCTGGGCCAAGGCGCGCGCTTCGGCCAGCGCTTCGTCGGCGATGATGAGACCACGCTCGGTCTCGCCAAGATAGCTCAGGATCCAGCTTTGATAGACGCGCATTACCACTCGCGGGTCGTCGACTAGGATTTTCGCATAGTCGGGCCGAAGCGCCGGATCGAACAGCGACAGGCCGCGCTCAAGCTGGTCGAACGCGCGCGAGAATTGTGCCGTGACATAGCCCAGCACACCCTGGGCGCGGCACGCGACGACGATCCACACCGGGTCGGAGGCGCGCTCGGCCTCTTCCTGCAGCAGGTCGGCGCGGGACTGCGCCGAGGTCAGCCGGGCGCACAGCAGATCGTGAATCCACAGCCCGTGCAGCACCGCCAGCAATTCCTGCCGATTGCCGGTGCTTTCGCACAATTGGCGCGCACGCTCGAATGCGGTGCCGGTTTCGGGAACGGCATAGCCGTTGGTCGCAATCAACGCCTTGCCAAGCGCGAGTTGCAGTTGAAGCTCACTATGGTCGCGCGCGGGATCATCGCCCATTTGCGCGGCGCAGGTGAGGCCGCGGTGGAGCAGTCCCTTGGCCTCGGGCATCGCCGATTTGGCCAGCGCGGCGAGTCCGGCCTTGAGCCAATATTCGGCGGCAACGCCATATTGGCCGCCCTCGGCGGCATAATGGGCGAGCCGCGCCGGGGATTTTTCCGCCACCGCCGACGATCCCGTCGCCAGCATATCGAGCAGCTTCTGATTGAGACGCCGCCGATCGGCGCGGAGCAGCGCCGAATAAGCCGCCTCGCGGATCAGGACATGGCGGAAGACGAATTGTTCTTCGGCACGCGATTGGTCCGGCTCGATTAACGCCAGAACGATGAGTTGGTCGAGCGCGGCAGCGACTTCGGCCGATCCGCGCTCCGACAGGTCGACCAGCAGGTCGCGGGTGAAGCGTTGCCCGATCACCGCGGCGACCTGGGCGATGCGCTTGGCCGGGCCCAGGCGGTCGAGCCGCGCGAGGAGCGAATCCTGGAGCGACATCGGCAGCTCATATTCGTTGACCGCGACATTGCCGGTCTCGGCCGCAAGCTCGATCGTGGCGCGAGTCAATTCCTGGAGGAACAACGGCACGCCGTCGGCACGGCTCAGGATTGCGCGGCGGACGCTGGGCGGCAAGCGGTCGGCGCCGGGCAGGCCTTCGAGCAGCGCGCCAGCATAAGCGGGATCGAGCGGTGGCAGGTGCAGCAAACCGACCGACGGCAGGCTGCGCCACGCGGGATCGAATTCGGGGCGAGCGGTAATCAACAGCATGCGCCGTTTGAAACCTTCCGCCTCGACCGCGCGCTCGAGCACCGCGAGCGAGGTGGCATCGGCCCAATGCGCATCCTCGAACACTAATAGCACAGGGTCGCTGCTCGAAATAAGGTCAAGCTGGCGGACCAGCGCGTCGATCGTCCGGTCGAGCCGTTGCGCCGCCGACATCGGTGCCAAAGCGGGTGCGCCGCTCGGCTCGGCGCTCGACAATTCGATGATCAGCGCGGCATCCTCGGGACGCGATCCCTTGACCTCGCCGAGGCTCGCCTCGCGGTCGTTGACCGACTTGCTCTTGCCAGCGGCATGGCCATGGCGAAGGTGGCGAACGAACGGATGAAGCGGGGTTTCCTTGCTGTGCGCCGAGCAGGACAAGGTGATGCAGCGCGCCGCGGCGACCGCCGCATCGTCGAGGAACGCGCGCGCCAGGCGCGACTTGCCGACCCCGGGTTCGCCGATCAAAAGCACTGTGCGACCTTCCCCCGCGACGCATTTGGCAAAGGTTGCGCGCATCGTGTCGAGGAAATCTTCGCGCCCGACCAACGGCGTTTCGGCGCGGTGCGGCACCGAGACATAGCGGTCATGAGGCAGCCGCTCGGCGATCCGCCACGCCTGGACCGGCTCGGCGATGCCCTTGACCTCGAAGCTCCCGATGTCGTCGAGGTCGAACAGCCCGCCGAGCACGCGCCGGGTTCCGTCGGATATCACCACCGCGCCGCGCGGCGCGCACGATTGCAGGCGCGAGGCGAGATTGGCGACATTGCCGACCACTTCATTCCCGCTCTCGCCCTCTTCGCGATGGTTGATCACCCCCTCGCCGGTGGCGATGCCGATCCTGATCGCGACCGCCTGGCCGTCGGGGAAAGCGAGATCTCGGGTTCGCTCGACCGCGCGCAGCCCCGACAGGACGGCGCGTTCGGCGGCATCTTCCTGGGCGTCGGGATAGCCGAAATAGACCACTGCGCCGTCGCCGACCCGGCTGCCGACGAACCCGCCGAAGCTGCGCACCGCGGCTTCAACGGTGTCGTGGAAATGATCGACCACTTCGTTAAAGTCTTCGGGGTCGCAGCGGGTCGCGATCGCGGTTGAATCGACCATGTCGTAGAACATGATCGTCATCTGCCGCCGCTCGCCGGTGCGCTCGACCCGCGCTGGCGGCGCGGCGCCCGCATTGGCGCGTTCGATGAGCATTGATCCGCAGCGACCGCAAAAGCGGTTGCCGTCCGGTTGATCAACTCGACAACGATCGCAATACATCATGGTTTGTAAACGGTGATATCATCGCGCTGACTGCGCAAGGAAAATGTCGGTTCGCCGCGCGCCCGGCGGGATTGTCGGCCCCTCCGCCTGCGGCCGTGTTGCGGCCTTCACCGCCACCGCTGATGACCCCCGCAAGGAGCAATGGAGCGCGGCCGCCGCATAGCTCAAATTAGCTAATCAAGTCATTGAACCGGCTGCTGATTTTCGGGGCTGGCCCAGAAACGGGCAGGTCGCTACGCCACACTAGATCAGCCGCGCTTCACGTCTTCGCGCAGCTCGGCCACTTCCCAGCGGTCGTTGCGGCTGAACGGCAGCAACGGGTCGAGCGCCGCAAGCGTGGTTCGGCCAAGCTGATGCTTGAGCGCATCGCGCTCGGCAAACAAAGCGCCCAATTGATCGATCGCCGGCGCGGTGCCGAGCAACTTCTCCTCGGCGGCGACGACCAGCGCCATTTCCGCCGTGACAAAGGCCAGGACACGGTTCCTCACCGGATCGCCAAGGCGGGTTGCAAGCGCGGCTATCCGCCGCCCGCTTTCGTCGCCCGGGAAGACGCCAGCGCGCAGCTGGTCAAGCGCGTCACGGTGCGCGGCGCTGTCCTCGGCGAGCCACTGCTGTGCTTCGTTGGCGCCGAAATGGAAGATCGCGATCAGCACCAGCGGCGTTGCGATGACCGAGCCCATCATCGCGACCATCGGCTGGTCGGGGAATTGGTTGAAGATCGTATGGATCAGAATCGCCAGCAATAGCCCCGGCAAAATCCACAGCGGGTTGAAGCGGAACGCGCGGCCGGTGCGGCGATTAGCGCGCTCGGCAAGCTCGTGCGCGACCGCCGCGAGCAGCGCGCAGGTCGCGCCATGCATCAGGGCAGTGCCAAGGCCGCGCACCATCCACACGCTTTGGCCAAGCTCGGGAAAGCGCAGCAAGTATAAGATATTCTCGACCACCGAGAAGCCGGCACCGATCGCGAACCCGGAAATCACCGCGTCGAGCTTGTAGCCGATGCGGTTGGCGAGCATCAGCGCGATCACAGCGATCGCCTTGAGCGTCTCCTCGATCCACGGCGCGATAAACCGGCTGTAGAATGAGAAACCGAGCGGCAGTTGGTCAATCAGCCGGCCGCTAATCGGATAAGCGGCGAGCGCGGCGACCCCACCGAGCAGCAGCAGCAGCAGGATTTCCTTGAGGCTCATCAGCTTGAACACGTCGAGCCACACAAACAGCCCGACCATCAGCAGCGCCGGAAGCAAGGCGACCGTCCAGTCGAGCAGTTCGACCATCACATGATCTTCAGCGAAGCGAGCAACTCGGTGCGGCCATCGATGTCCTCGTCGCCGAAGCCGCGGGCGACCCCGAGCGAGAGGATCATCGGCAGCCGCAATGCGACGGTGAAGGCAAAATCGACCTGGGCGCCAAGATTATGCAGGCGGTAGCTGCGGCCTTCGGCTGAGTGCGCGATCATCGTGCCGCCGAACAATGCCGGTCGGGCATAGCTCAAATAGAATACCGGCGATCCGAGTTCGGCGAACCGCACCGGCGGCAGATTGACCTCGCCGGTGACCCTGGCAAAGCGTCGCGCGCTTACCTGATCGATCGCGAAGCCGGGCAGGCTCTCCATCTCGCGGTAGCGCTTCTCGGGGCGGTTATCGACATAGTTGTTGCGGAACGATCCGAAGTAGAAGCTGCCGAGCGGGCTTGCTGCGCGTCCCCCGGCCCAGCCGGCATGCGCGTAAAGCCACGCCGAGCTGTTAGCCCACGGCAGCGGAACGCCATAATCGACCCCGCCCGAGACATGCGGAAAACTGTCGCCTTCGGCATGATCGACCCCGGCGATGACCCGCCCGGCGAAGCCCTTTTCATGGTCGACCCCGCCCAGCGACTTGCGCGTGTCGGTATATTTGGCCCCCGCTTCAAGCGAGAAGATGTTCTTGGGCGAGAGAATATTTTGCGCCGCAGGCAATTGTTCGAGCCCGAAATAAGCCGCCGCCGATCCGAACAGGTCAAGCTGGCGCGGCGGGTCGTAAATCTTGGTCTTGGAATAGCTGGCGATCACCGCATCGCCCTTGCGGCTGCGCTTGATCGGGCCGGCCAGATCGTAAATGTCGGCGTCATTGTGCCAATAGCGCAGCTTCCAATTGAGCGTCTTATATTCGAGGTCGAGGTGGAGCCGGTCGAGCAGCCTGAGGTCGCCGAACGGCGATACGCTGAGCGTGGCGTTGATCTGTTTGAACTGCATCGGGTCTTCGAAGTGGACATAATAACCGAGCGACGGCTTGCCGAGATAGCCCTCGGCGATCGGATAAGCGGCGGCGAGTTTCAACCGCTCGCCGGCGCGATAATGGCCGCGCTCGGTGATCAGCGGCTCGAGATCGACCTTGTTGGGCGATCCGACCCCCCATTGCTTGAGGATCGGGTGCGCCTTGATCACGCGCGTGCCAAGAAATTCGACCGTGCCGAGGTCGTCGCGCGGCTCGGCCGCGATCAACGACGGGGTCAGCCCGGCACCGGTATATTCATAGACCAGCAATTGCCCGTCCGGTCGCAACATCGGGCGGAAGAAGCCCGTCTCGGCGTTGCTCAGCACGCTATATTTCTGGGTCGCGATGTCGAATTTGAAGACGTTCGAGACGCCGGTGTAATAGCTCGTTCCGTAAAGGCTCTTGCCGTCGGGCGCGAAGGTGAAGCTTTCAGGCGTCGAAGGCGCAAGCTGGAGCCGCGCGACCTCGTCGGGGCCATTGCCGGCCTCGAAATTGGCGGTCCGCCACACCCGCACTGTCTGCTTGCCGTCAACCTCGCCAAAGCTTGCCGTGATCAGCGATCCGTCGGGCGAGATGTCGAGGTCGAACGGGGTCTCGCCATAATCGAAGGTGTGGATCTGGTTGAACCCGGCGTAGGGCGGGGGGATGCGGACGAAGGTCGCATAGCCATTCTGGTGGCGGATGCCCCAGATCGACTTGTCGCGCGGATTGACCACCATGTCGCCGATCCGCGCATCCTTGAGCAGCATGCGTTTCTTGCCGGTGTCGACGTCGATCTCGATCAGGTCGCGGAAGGCGTAATTGTCCTCGGTATAATAAGCTTTGCGCGACGTCGGGTCGAACGCCAGGCTGGTCACCTTGTACAGCATCATGCCCTTGATTTCGGCGAGCTTGCGCAGCTTGCCGGTGGCAAGATCCATCGTCCCGACAAAGCCGATCTCGCCCGGATAGCGGAACGCCGCGACCAGCCGGTTGGTCGATTCGTCGACAAAGCCGCGCGACATCGACCCCAGACCCTTGGGGCTGAGCGCGGTGACCTTGGACAGCGGGAAGGCCGACAGCTTGGCCAGATTTTCCTTCTGGAAGCGATGCTCCCAACCGATCCATTCGGACCAGGCATCGTCCAGCTTGCGCCCGAACACGTGGCGGAACTGGCTGGCATAAAACGGCTTGCTCGCTTCGTCGCGCGACAGCCATTCGACCACCTTGGCCGGGCCATAGGTCAGCGCCAGCCACGAATAGAAGCGCGTGCCATACAGATAGTCGTTGACCCCGACCTGGAAGTCGACCGCGGTGCCTTCGCTTTCGAGCCCGAGCGGCGAATAAAGCTTGTCGCCGTCGCGGATCTTGGCGCGGAACACCATCTCGTCATAGGCGCCTTGGCCGCGGCCCAGCCCGCCTGCCATCCACGTCTCGAAGAAGACCGCGCTGCCTTCGAGATACCAGCGCGGGACATTATTCCGCGGCGTGGCGAGGTAATTGTAGAGGATCGATTCGGGATGTTCCTGGATCGGCATCGGCTTGCCGTGGAGGAAGCGCCGCCAGAACGCGTCACGGCGGTTCCACACGTCCATCGTCGCGACGTGCGCCAACTCATGATTGATCAGCGTGAAGAAGCGCTCGCCCGGGGTGAAGGTCTCCATCGATACCGACAGCGGCGCGACATCGAGCAGCACGGCATTGTTGGGCGATGAGCGCGCCGCAGCATTGCCGTAATCACCGAAGTCCTTGAGCAGGACCGTGGTCCGATCCCACGGCGTCCAGTTGAAGGTTTTCTTGTGCGCGGCGAGGGCATTTTCGAAGCTGCGCGCGATGTAGGGGGTGAGGTAGGTCTGGACCGGGTCGAAATAGAGCAACGACAGATTGTTGGTCTCGAGCGTCGACAGGTCGATGCCCGATGCGTCGGGGGGGACGCGATCGGGCACCTTGGGCTCATCATTCCTGGTGTCGTCGACCGGGAGTTCGCTATCCGGCTTCTCGACCACCTGCGGCGTATCGGGCGGGGGCGGGGGTGGTGCCGGCTGGGTCTGCGCCAAGGCCTGACCAGCGGCGGCACCGAGGCCCACCGTTATCAACGCTCGAACCGAGCACCGCACGCGGTACCACTGTGCCCCCGCCATCGTCCCCCTTTTCAACCCGCCGAAGCGCGTGACCGATTAGTCCCTCGAGCGCATCGCCGAGTCAAATGCGCGACTCTGCAGACCGGCCGCAAAGGCCGGGTTCGACATCAGTTGCGCGAAGGCCCGCGACTGGGCGAGCCCGGCAAAGGCCGCGCCATTGCGCGAGATCGCCGCGATCGCATTGGGGTTGTCGGCCAATTTGGCAAAGGCGCCGGTATTCGCCGCCATCACCGACAAGGCCTGCGGATAGGCTTGCGCCGCCTTCATCGCCTCGGCATCGATCCTCGCGCGCGACGCCATCGAGGCCATCGCCGCGCCCGCATCAAGCGCCTGGATCTGCCGCGCCGACGCGAGCATTGCGCCGGTGTCCTTGGCGGCAATCTTGAACGCATCGGCCTGGCTCGCCATCGACATCAATGCCGCCTGCGACTGGGCCGAACTGAACGCATCGGCCTGCTTGGCGAAATTCTTGAACGCGCCGGCATTCTCGGCCATCTTCGCAAACGCGCCCGAATCACGCGAGATCGCATCCATCGCCCGCATGTCGGCGGCGAAGGATTTGAACGCTTCGGCCTTGTTGGCCATCGCCGGGAAGGCGCCGGCATCCTTGGCCGCGATCTTGAACGCATCGGCATCCTTGGCGAATTTGGCGAACGCGCCTGGATCGTTGGCAACCGCGTTCATGACCTGCGCATGCGGCGCCATCGCGGCGAAGAAGTTGGGATAGGCCGCGACCGTCGCGAGCATCCCCGGCTCCTTGGCAAAGCGCTGGAACGCACCAGCATTCGCCGCCATCACCGAGTCGACTCGCGCCGATGGTCCGCGTGAGCGAGCATCCGCTGCCAGCGCCTCGGCGGCGCGCAGTGTGGCCTTGAACGCGCCAATATCCCGCGCCAGACCGGCGAACGCACCCGGATTGGCGGCAATCGCGGCCATCGCCTGCGAATTGGCGGCGAGCGCGGCGAAGCCAGGATCGGCGGCCATCGCGCGGAAGCTCGGGTTCTTGACCAGCACTTCGAACGCGTCGGTCTGCATCAGCTTCGGAATTGAAGTATCGCCAAGCGCGACATCGCCGCTCCCGACCTGGGCCGAGACATAGCGATCGGCCGGAGCGATCGTACCCGCGCTCGGTCCGAGCGGCGGATAAATGCGACCAATGGTGTACGCACCTGCCGCGACCGCGATTACAATCGCGGCGGACGTGACATAACGACGCTGTTGGTTTTCGATGGCAGCCATGATGTTTTCCCCGTCTTTTAGAAGCGGCGATTTTCCTCTTTTTTTTAACTTAAGTCAAATAAATGCGAATTTAACCATTTTCCCTCTGCGCGAAACGACTCCGCTCGCTCAAATTTGCGGGCAACAATCAAACGACTCGACTTTCGGCGCTCGCAACGACTGCGTAACGAAACCCTCGCCGGTCCGCCGCGTTGAACGGCACAATGTATCGCTCGACCCCCAATAATCGCGAACGCGCGGCGACGATAACTGCGGTGGTCCTGATCCACCTTGCGCTTGGCTATGCCTTCCTCAACGTCTCGAATGCGCGCCGCGCGGTCGAGCAGCAGGAGGAATTGACGATTTTCGACGTGCCGGTACCGCCCCCGCCGCCGATCGTCGAACCGCTGCCCGAACCCGACAAGGCCAAGCCCAAGAAAGACGAAGGCGCGGCATCGGCCAAGAATATCGAGAGCAAGGCGACCCCGGTGGTCGCCCCCAAACCGCGAATTGTCGTCCCCGCCAAGACCCCGATTGTCGCAACCCCCACGCCGAACACCGGTGCGGCACCGACCCAGGGCGCGTCGAACGTGGTTGGACCGGGCACCGGGGCGGGCGGCTCGGGGACCGGCACCGGCAGCGGCGGATCGGGCAGCGGCAGCGGCGGCGGGGGGACCGGCGGCCAGGCAAGCGGTGCCACGATCATTCAGTCGACGTCGCTGACGCTGGCCGATTACCCGCGCGAAGTTCGCCGCTCATGGCCGCGCGGTGGACGGGTCTATGTCGCGGTCCGTGTCCAGCTCGATGGGCGCGGGACCGACTGCAAGGTCAACCGTTCGATTGGCATCCCCGCGCTCGATCAGTGGACCTGCCGCCTGGTCGAACAGAAGGTCCGCTTCCGGCCCGCCGTCGACGACCGCGGCAAGCCTTATGTCGCTTGGTATGGCTACGTCCAATATTGGACTGGCGAGTGACGCTGGCGCCCGAACGGATATCGCTCGCATCGCCGGACACTCGCCGCTAGGGCAGCGCGATGATCGCGGACAAGGTTTCGACTCTCTTGCTGTTTGGCGCGACCGGCGACCTCGCGCATCGCATGTTGCTGCCGTCGCTTTATGGCCTCCATGCCGACGGACTGCTTCCGCCCGAACTCAGGATCATCGGCACGGCGCGCAGCGAACTCGACGACGCCGCCTTCCGCGCAAGTGCGATTGATGCGCTTGTCGAGCATGTCCCGGCGGACTTTTTCGACCGCCAGGTGGCCGAGACATTCGTCGCCCGTCTGTCCTACATCGCGCTTGACGCGACCCAGGCGGCGGGCTTTTCGCGGCTCGCCGACAAGATCGACCCGGCGCAGGGCCTCGCCATCTTCCTGTCGACCGCACCATCCTTGT
>JAJAYY010000009.1 GCA_026785965.1 Sphingomonas bacterium | reverse complement strand
GCGTTTGGTGGAATAATCGGGGCCCGCGCAGACGATCGGCACTCCGGCCTTGAGCGCGATCTGGTAAAAGCCGGTGCGCCATTTGGTGGTCGCGGCGCGTGTGCCCTCAGCAGCAACGATCAGCGCGAAATCGTCTTGGAGCGCGAACTGGTCGACGATCTGCGACACCATATCCTGACGGGCGCTGCGATCGACCGGCACACCGCCGAGCGCGCGCATGAAGCCGCCCATCGGGCCGCGGAACAGGCTGTGTTTGCCAATAAACCGGATCCGGCGCCCAAGCGCGTGGACCGTGCCGAGGAAGACAATGAAGTCGAAGTTGGAAGTATGCGAGGCACCGATGATGACGAACTTGCGCTGATCAGGAAACGCGCCCTCGGCGCGCCAGCCGCTGAGCCAAAACCATGCCAGCAACGCGCCATAAATGATCCGGGCGAGCGGACCGCGCGGGAATTGGCGATCGGGGGCAGGCAATCTTTCGGTCAGCCGAGGACCGAGCCAAGGATCCACACCAGCGACATGGCGATGACGATCAGGAGCAAGGAAATTCCAAGCACGAAGCGCAGTCCGGTCGCTTTGACCCCGGCGGTCGCCTCGGTTTCGTTGAGATGAACTTCGTCGCCGTGGCGTTCCATCGTCGGTCCTTTCGCGATCGCGTGGCGCGATCTTACGCGAAGCGTCGAGCGACGGGTAGTCCGGCCAACGGGCGCCGTTCAGCGCTCGTCGGTCGCGAGCCAGCCGGTCAGGATATAGAGCAGGATGGCGACCGGGCCGGTGATCAAAGTGGCGACGATCAAGCCAAGGCGAACCGCGAGCACATCGACCCCGAGCCAGTCGGCGAGGCCAGCGGCGACGCCCATGACCTTGGCCTTGGGCTGATTGATAACGAAACGTCCGTTCATGTCAGGTCTCCGAAAAAAGCGAGGGTCAGACGAGCAGCGGCAAGGGGCCGACGGCGGCGCTGACGAACAGCATGGCGGTAAGGAATGCGCCGGCAAGGCTGACGGCGATCTGGCGGGGGTCGGTGGTGATGAACATTTGAAATCTCCCTTTTGGTGGGCCCCGTCATGGGGCTCGACCTCATATTGCAGGGAGCGTGCCAATTGGATTTTATCGTTAATAATCAACAATTGGTGTTTTGGATTGACGAATTTCGCCACGACAAGTTGGGATAATTTCCCAATTAGCTGTTGATCACGGTTCCGCCATTGGGGTGGAGCACCTGCCCCGCCATATAGCTGCTGTCCTCGCACGCGAGGAACAGGAAGGCGGGGGCGACCTCGTTGGGCTGACCCGGGCGCCCCATCGGCGAATCCTTGCCGAATTCGGGCATCTTGTCCGGCGGTGTGCCGCCCGACGGGTTGAGCGGAGTCCAGATCGGCCCCGGCGCGACCGCGTTGACGCGAATCTTCTTGTCAATGAGGTTTTGCGACAGCGAGCGGGTAAAGGCCGTGATTGCGCCCTTGGTCGACGAATAATCGAGCAGGATCGGCGCGCCTTCATAAGCGGTGATCGACGTGCAATTGATAATCGCCGCGCCTTCCTTGAGATGCGGCAGCGCGGCCTGGACCATGAAGAACATCGAATAGATGTTCGACTGGAACGTGCGCTTGAGTTGCTCCTCGGTGATGTCACCGATGTCCTCGTCGGGATGCTGTTCGCCGGCATTGTTGACGAGGATATCGAGCCGCCCGAAGGTGTCGATTACCTGCTGCACCGCCACATCGCAGAACGCCTTGTCGCCAAGATCGCCCGGAACGAGAATCGCGCGGCGCCCTTCGGCTTCGACAATCGACTTGGTCCGCTCGGCGTCGTCATGCTCGCACAAATAGAAGATCGCGATGTCGGCGCCTTCGCGCGCGTAAAGCGCGGCTACCGCGCTGCCGATTCCACTGTCGGCACCAGTAACGATGGCGACCTTGCCAGTGAGCCGTCCCGAGCCGGGGTAGCGCGGCGCCCAATCGGGTTTGGGGGTGAGTAGGCTCTCGTGGCCCGGCAACCCATCCTCATGGATCATCGGCTCGGTCGCTGTATCGGCCATCGTTCTAGCCTTGGCGGGCATCGACCGTGAGGCGCTTGGCAGGAGCGCGATTGGCGGCTGGGGCACTGCCGGGACGGCATTCGGCGAGGATCGTCGGGAAGTCGAACTCGGTGCTTCCGGCCAGCGCCGACCCGGTCGCCGCTGCGCACGCCGAACGGCTTTCATAGCGGGTTGGCATCGTTGCAACTGGGGTGCAGGCGGTCGAGCCGTCGCCGCAGCCGAGGATGGCGATGAAGAAGAAACCCGGACCCATGATACTCTCCGCTTGGAACTTGGCTGTTAAACCAGCGAAAAATAGCATTGGTTCCAAACTGTTCGTCGCATCGATTGCGGATCGGCGGCGGGCGCCCTACGTCCACCCCGATGGATGACGCTGCGCCCGATCAGGACCAGACCAGGGGCAGCTTCGCGGTGCTGTGGCGATTCCTGCCGATGTTATGGCCCAAGGGCGAGCCCGAGCTGCGGGTGCGGGTGGTCGTCGCACTGGTGCTGGTGCTGACCGGCAAAGCGATCGTGCTGATGATGCCGTTCGCCTATAAAGCGGTGGTCGACGCGATGAGCGGCGAGCGCCAGGCGTGGGGCGCAGCAGCGCTGTTGGTAGTAGCCTATGCGAGTGCCCGCTTTGGCGGCGTGCTAGCCGACAATTTGCGCAATGCAGTGTTCGAGAAGGTCGGCCAGTCGGCGGCGCGGCGATTGTCGGCGCGGGTGTTTCGCCACATCCATGCGCTGTCGCTGCGCTTCCATCTTGAACGCCGCACCGGCAGCCTGACCAAGGTCGTCGAGCGCGGCACCAAAAGCATCGACATGATGCTTTATTTTCTGCTGTTCAACATCGCTCCGACGATCATCGAGCTGGTCGCGACGTGCGTGATCTTTTTCGTCAAGTTCGGCGGGCTGCTGGTCGCGGCAACTTTGGTGATGGTCGTCGCCTACATCGTGTTCACGCGCCGCGTGACCGAATGGCGGACCCATTTGCAGCGCGAGATGAACGAGGTCGACAACAAGGCGATCGGGCGCGCGGTCGACAGCCTGCTCAATTATGAAACGGTCAAATATTTCGGCGCCGAGGAGCGCGAGGCGAAGCGCTACGACGCTGCGGTGGCGAGCTTCACCAAAGCCGCGGTGCGCAACGAGACCAGCCTTGCGTGGCTCAATATCGGCCAAAGCCTGATCACCAATCTGATGATGGCCGGGGCGATGGCCTACACCGTGTGGGGTTGGTCGAAAGGCCGCTTCACCGCCGGCGACGTGGTGTTCATCAACACCATGCTGATGCAGCTGTTCCGCCCGCTCGACATGCTCGGCTGGGTTTATCGTTCGATCCGTCAGGGCCTGATCGACATGGAGGCGATGTTCGACCTGACCGATACCCCGGCCGAGATCGTCGATGTACCGGGCGCGACGACTTTGATTGTCAGCAACGGCGCAGTCCGCTTCGAGGATGTCGCCTTCGGCTATGAGCCCGGGCGGATCATCCTCAAGGGTGTGAGCATCGACGTTCCGGCCGTAACCAGCGTCGCGGGGGTCGGGCCGTCGGGGGCAGGCAAATCGACCCTCGCGCGCTTGCTATACCGATTCTACGATCCGACCGCGGGGCGGATCACGATCGACGGACAGGACATTGCCAAGGTCACGCAGGCCAGCCTGCGCGGCGAGATTGGCATCGTCCCGCAGGATACGGTGCTGTTCAACGACACGATTGGCTACAACATCGGCTATGGCCGCGAAGGCGCTGGACAGGACGAGATCGAAGCCGCGGCCAAGGGCGCGGCGATCGACGGGTTTATCGCGATGCTGCCGCAAGGCTATCAATCGATGGTCGGCGAGCGTGGCCTGAAATTGTCTGGCGGCGAGAAACAGCGGGTCGCGATCGCCCGCACCTTATTGAAGGATCCGCCGATCCTGATCCTCGACGAGGCGACCAGCGCACTCGATAGCCGCACCGAGGAAGCGATCCAGGCGACTCTCGACGGGGTGGTGCGCAATCGCACCACGATCGTCATCGCGCACCGCCTGTCGACGATCGTTGGCGCCGACCAGATCGTGGTGCTCGACCAGGGCAAGGTCGCCGAGCGCGGGCGGCATGGCGAATTGCTGGCGAAGGGCGGGCTCTACGCCGAACTGTGGACCCGCCAGGCCGCCGAACGCG
>JAJAYY010000008.1 GCA_026785965.1 Sphingomonas bacterium | reverse complement strand
GGGCGGCCCGGCGGGTCGACGCCGGGCTCTTTTATAAAATCAATGGCCCGGGCCCCGGGCGCGGGGGGGGGTCCTGGCTTTTTTTTGTTCGCTGCCCCCCGGCCTGCGCCGAGGGACGCACAATGAGGAACCTACGATGGCTGAGATCACCGCCGCTTCGGTGAAGGAATTGCGCGAGCGCACTGGCGCCGGCATGATGGATTGCAAGAAAGCGCTGTCCGAGAATGAAGGCGAGATGGAAGCATCGGTCGACTGGCTCCGCGCCAAGGGCCTCGCCGCCGCCGCCAAGAAGGCCGGCCGCACCGCCGCCGAGGGCCTCGTCGGGGTCGCCGTCACAGGCACCAAGGGCGCGGTTGTCGAGGTCAATTCGGAGACCGATTTCGTCGCCAAGAACGAGCAGTTCCAGGGCTTTGTCCGCGACGTCGCGCAACTCGCGCTGACCACCGGCAACGACATCGGCGCGCTCAATGAAGCGGCCTATCCGTCGGGCGGCACCGTCGCCGAAGCGCTGACCAACAACATCGTCACGATCGGCGAGAACCAATCGCTGCGCCGCGCCGCGGTGCTCGAAGTCGCCCACGGCGTGGTCGTCAGCTACGTCCACAATGCCGCCGCCCCCAACATGGGCAAGATCGGCGTGCTGGTCGCGCTCGACAGCACCGGCTCGGCGGACGCGCTCACTGCACTCGGCAAGCAGCTCGCGATGCACATCGCTGCGGCCAACCCGCTGGCGCTCAATGCCGATGGCCTGGACCCCGATCTGCTCGCCCGCGAGCGCTCGATCGCGGTCGAAAAAGCCGCCGAGAGCGGCAAGCCGGCCAACATCGTCGAAAAAATGGTCGACGGCACGATGGCCAAATTCGCCAAGGAAAATGCGCTTTTGAGCCAAGTGTTCGTGATCGACGGCAAGACCCCGATAGCCGACGTCGTCGCGGCCGCAGCGAAGGACGCCGGTGCGCCGATCACGCTGAAAGCGTTCGAGCGCTTCCAGCTCGGCGAGGGCATCGCGAAGGAAACCAGCGACTTCGCCGCCGAAGTCGCCGCGGTTTCGGGCGTGCCGCAGCTGGTCGCCTGACCCAACTCAACGGTTGGCAGCGGGGCGGGGGCGTCTTAAAGCGCTTTCGCCCCGTTTCCGTTCGGTGCCCTTGTCAGGAGCCTGCATGACCCTCCCGCGCTTTCACCGCATCCTGCTGAAACTGTCGGGCGAGGCGCTGATGGGGCCGGGCCAATATGGGATCGACCCCGATACGGTCGCGGGGATGGCCGCCGAGGTCAAACAAGCGAAAGAGCAGGGGCTCGAAATCTGCCTGGTGATCGGCGGCGGCAATATCTTCCGCGGCATGGCCGGGGCGGCCAAGGGCATGGACCGCGCGCAGGCGGATTATATGGGCATGCTGGCGACGGTGATGAACGCGCTCGCGATGCAGAATGCGCTTGAACAGATGGGGGTCGAAACCCGTGTCCAGTCGGCGATCAAGATGGACCAGGTGTGCGAGCCGATCATTCGCCGCCGTGCCGAGCGCCACCTGGCCAAGGGCCGGGTGGTGATCTTCGCCGCCGGAGTCGGCAGCCCGTTCTTCACCACCGACACTGGCGCCGCGCTGCGCGCCGCCGAAATGAAGTGCGATGCCTTGTTCAAGGGAACCAGCGTCGACGGTGTCTACGATAGCGACCCCAAGAAGAATCTCACCGCCAAGCGCTATGAGGAAATCGGCTTCGACCGCGTGCTGGCCGACGACCTCAAGGTGATGGACGCCTCGGCCGTGGCGCTGTGCCGCGACAACAAGATTCCGATCATCGTGTTCAATATCCGCCAGTCGGGCAACCTCACCAAGGTGCTCGCCGGACGGGGGATCGCGACGATCGTTCGAGACAAGGAGTGAATGATGCCCGCTTACGATAAACACGACATCCAGCGCCGCATGAGTGGCGCGCTCGACGCGCTCAAGCATGACCTCGGCGGGCTTCGCACCGGCCGCGCTTCGACCGCCTTGCTCGATCCGATCCAGGTCGAAGTCTATGGTGCCAACATGCCGATCAGCCAGATCGCGACGATCTCTGCGCCCGAACCGCGCTTGTTGTCGGTCCAGGTGTGGGACAAGGGCAATGTCAGCGCGGTCGAAAAAGCGATCCGCAATGCCGGGCTCGGGATCAACCCGATCAGCGACGGGCAGATGATTCGCCTGCCGATCCCCGATCTGACCGAGGAGCGCCGCAAGGAACTGGCCAAGCTCGCCGGCCAATATGCCGAAAAGGCCCGCATCGCGGTGCGCAACGTCCGCCGCGACGGGATGGACAGCCTCAAGACCGACGAGAAAAAGCACGAGATCAGCGAGGATGAGCGCAAACGGATGGAAGCCGAGGTCCAGAAAATGACCGACGCGACCATCGCCGACATCGATTCGACCGCGCACGGCAAGGAACAGGAAATCCTCGGCAAGTGAGCCCCAAGCCCGCCGCGACTCCGGGGATCCCTCCCGCCGCGCGTGGCGGGGAGAGCGCGGTACCGCGCCACGTCGCGATCATCATGGATGGCAACGGCCGCTGGGCGACCAAGCGCGGACTGCCGCGCGTCGCCGGGCATCGCGCCGGCGCCGAAGCGGTGCGCAAGGCGATCGAGGTGGCCGTCGAAGCCGGGATCGAAGTGCTCACCCTCTACGCCTTCAGCTCGGAGAATTGGCGTCGTTCGGACGCCGAGATCAACGACCTCACCGGGCTGATGCGCTTCTACCTCGAGCGCGAATTGAAGACGCTTGAAAAAGAAGGCGTGCGGCTCAAGCTGATCGGCGAGCCGGCGGCGTTCGGGGCCGAGCTTGCTGCCAAGCTCGAGCGCGCGGTCGAGCGCACCGCGAGCAACCAGCGCCTGACGTTGGTGGTCGCGCTTAATTACGGCTCGCGGGTGGAAATCGCCGCTGCTGCCAAGATGCTCGCTGAGCGCGCTGTCGCGGGCGAGATCGCCGCCGACCAGATCGACGAGGCGCTGCTCGGCGCCGAGCTCCAGACTGCAGATCTGCCCGATCTCGACCTCCTCATCCGCACCTCGGGCGAGGTTCGGCTATCCAATTTCCTGCTGTGGCAATCGGCTTATGCCGAGCTTGTCTTTCTCGACACGCTGTGGCCCGACTTCGACGAAGCCGCATTCGGTGAGGCGCTCGGGCTGTTTGCGCAGCGCCAGCGGAGATTCGGCGGGCGATGAGCGAGCTTGCCCAACGCACCATGATCGGCGTGCTGCTGATCGGAATCGCGCTCGCCGCCGCGGTGCTCGACGGTTATTTCTTCGCCGGGCTGGTGGCGATCGCGGCGTGCGCGATGTTCTACGAATGGCGGCGGATCGTCGCCGGCTGGGGGTTCGGCTGGCAGATTGCGGGGTTCGTTTATGCACTGCTCCCGGCGATTGCCTTGCTGTGGGTGCGCGACCGCTCGCCGATCGGGCTTGAGCTGTTGCTGTGGGTGTTCGTCATCACCTGGTCGGTCGACATCGGCGCTTATTTCGCAGGACGCGCGATCGGCGGCCCCAAGCTTGCGCCGGCGATCAGCCCCAACAAGACCTGGGCCGGGCTGCTTGGCGGAACGCTCGCGGCGATGGTGCTCGGCGGCTTGTGGGCGACGCTGCTCGAACTGCCGATGATCTTGCTGTGGCTCGCCGCACCGTTCGCGGTCGCGGCGCAGCTTGGCGACCTGTTCGAAAGCTGGCTCAAGCGCCGCGCCGGAGTCAAGGACAGCGGCACATGGCTTCCCGGTCATGGCGGCGCGCTCGATCGGCTCGACGGGCTGGTGGTAGTGGCGACGCTGACCGCGGGCGCGATGATCGCGGGATTGATCCCATGACCCGCCGGACGATCGCCATCCTTGGCGCCACCGGATCGGTCGGTACTTCGACCCTCGACCTGATCGAGCGCGCACCCGATCGCTTCGAGGTGGTCACGCTGACCGCGGCACGCAATGTTGCCGCGCTGGCCGACGCCGCGCGGCGCACCAACGCCAGGCTCGCGGTGATCGATGACGAGGCGCTGCTGCCCGAGCTCAGCGAACGCCTCGCCGGATCGGGATGCCGCGCCGCAACCGGACGCGAGGCGCTTGACGAAGCCGCCGCTGGCGAGGCCGAGTGGGTAATGGCGGCGATTGTCGGTTGCGCCGGGCTTGAGCCGGTGATGGCCGCGGTCGAGGCGGGCCGCACCGTTGCGCTCGCCAACAAGGAAGCTTTGGTCACCGCGGGCGCGCTGATGACCGACGCGGCGCGCCGGTCGGGGGCGACGATCCTGCCCGTCGACAGCGAACATAATGCCATTTTCCAATGCCTTGTCGGCGCGCGCCTTGAAGACGTGTCGCGGCTGATCCTGACCGCCAGCGGGGGGCCATTCCGTACCCGGTCGCGCGCCGACATGGCGGCGATGACCCCGGCCCAGGCGGTCGCGCATCCCAATTGGTCGATGGGGGCCAAGATCAGCGTCGATTCGGCGACCCTGATGAACAAGGGGCTCGAACTGATCGAGGCGCATCATCTGTTCGGCCTGCCCTCGGAGCGGATCGACATTTTGGTCCACCCGCAGTCGGTGATCCATTCGATGGTCGAATATGTCGATGGCTCGACGCTGGCCCAGCTCGGCAGCCCCGACATGCGCATCCCGATCGCGCATACCCTCGCCTGGCCGCAGCGGATGGCGACACCGGCCGAGCGGCTTGACCTGGCACGAATTGGCAGCCTCGATTTCGAACTCCCTGATCTCGAACGCTTTCCGGCGCTGCGCTTGGCCCGTGAAGCGCTCGAAGCAGGGGGTGCCAAGGCGATTGTCCTCAACGCCGCCAACGAGGTCGCGGTGGCGGCGTTTCTCGCCTCGCGCATTGGCTTCCTCGAAATTGCCGAACTGGTCGAGCAAGCGCTGGCGCAGTCGGACGCGTCGCCGCCCCAGTCCGTCGCCGACGTGATCGACATTGACGCCGCAACGCGCGACAGCGTCGGCGACATGATGCAAGCGCTCACCGACTGATGCTCGCCCAGCCGCCCTTATGGTTTGTGATCGTCGCGTTCATCGCCGCGATCGGCCCGCTCGTGTTCATCCACGAGTTGGGCCATTACCTTGTCGCACGCTGGTGCGGGGTCGGCGCCGAAACCTTTTCGATCGGGTTCGGGCGCGAGATCATCGGCTGGACCGACAAGCAAGGGACGCGCTGGAAAATCGGCTGGCTGCCGCTTGGCGGCTACGTCAAATTCGTCGGCGACATGAATCCGGCGAGCCAAGCTGCCGACCTCGACCAAGTCTCCGAGGCCGACCGTGCGCGCGCCTTCCAATTCAAGCCGGTGTGGCAGCGCTTCCTGATCGTGCTCGCCGGCCCGCTCGCCAATTTCCTCCTCGCAATCGCGATCTTCATGTTCTTCTTCGCCACGTTCGGCATGCCGCGCACTCCTGCTGTGGTCGAGGTGGTCCAGTCGGGCAGCGCGGCCGCGCGGGTCGCGCTCGCCAAGGGCGACCGGATCGTCGAGGCGGCGGGCGAAACCATCACCAGCTTCGAGGATCTGCGCCGAGTGGTCGCCATTCGGCCAGGGCAGCGCATCGACCTGGCAGTCGATCGCGGCGGCTCCATCCGAACGGTCGCGGTGACCCTCGCGCGCGATCGCCAGGTCGACGAGTTCGGCCAGCCATATGAGATCGGCCTGCTCGGCGTAATGCCGATCGGCCGGGTGCTCGAACGCCCGGCGCTTGGAGCGCTGCTGCCCGAAGCGGTGCGCTATACCGCCGCGCTGACCGGCTCGATGGTCGATGGGCTGGGGCAGATCATTACCGGCGCGCGTTCGACCAAGGATTTGGGCGGCCCGTTGAAGATGGCGCAGATCGCCGGGCAGCAAGCCAGCCTCGGTCCGTTTGAGTTCATTCAATTGCTCGCATTGTTCTCGATTAATCTGGGATTCATCAACCTGTTGCCAATCCCGATGCTCGATGGCGGCCACTTGCTGTTTTACGCTGCCGAGGCGGTTCGTCGCCGTCCGGTCAGCGCGCGGGCGCAGGACTGGGCGTTTCGAGGAGGGCTAGCGTTCCTCCTGGCACTGCTTTTGTTCGCCACGGCCAACGATCTCGCCTCAATCGGCCTGTTTGACCGACTTGGACGCTTGATTGGCTAAGGCCGTTGGGGCAGGGCTAGCGGGTACAACCGGGCGCACCTCAAGGGGTTGCGCCCCAGCATTTAGGCGGGGACGCGTGACTTCCAGCACCAACACCATTTCCAAGCGCGTCGGCGGCATATTGCTCGTCGGCACTATCCTCGGCGGCTGGGCAACTCCGACGCTCGCCCAGGATGCCTCGGCCCCGGCAACGGTCGCCACTCCGCTTGAGGCCCAGACCGCCGCGCCGGCGCCGTCGGGCGCTGCATCCGGCACGATCCGCAGTGTACGCGTGGTCGGTGCCGAACGTCTCGAGCCCGAAACGATTCGTAGCTATGCCAATCTCGTTCCGGGCCAGTCCTATACCGCCGAAACGCTCGATAGCGCGCTCAAGGATCTTTATGCCACCGAGTTGTTCGCCGACGTGGTGATCTCGGGTGCCGACACCGGCAATCTGACGATCACGGTGCGCGAAAATCCGGTCATCAATCGCATCGTCCTTGAAGGCAATAAGAAGATCAAGGACGACAAGATCCAGCCCGAAATCCGGCTCGCGCCGCGACAGATCTTTACCCGCTCGAAGGTCCGCGCGGACGTCGAGCGGATTATCGAATTGTACAAACGCCAGGGCCGCTTTGCCGCGACGGTAGAGCCCAAGACCGTCCAGCTCGACCAAAATCGCGTCGATCTGGTGTTTGAAATCAACGAGGGCGACAAATCGAAAATCCGGGCGATCAACATCCTCGGCAACGACCAATTTTCCGACGGCCGGCTGCAAAAGGAAATGTACACCAAGGAAGCCGGCGGCGTGCTTGGCTTCTTCAAGTCGAATGACAGCTATGATCCCGATCGCCTCGCCGCCGATCAGCAGAAGCTGCGCGCTTTCTATCTGACCCAGGGCTATGCCGACTTCCGCGTCGTGTCTGCGCTCGCCGAACTGACCCCGGACCGCCGCGATTTCGTCATTACCTACGTCGTCGAGGAAGGCCCGCGCTACAAGTTCGGCAAGATCGAGGCGCAGAGCGAATTGCGCGATTTCACCCCGGAGCAGATGATGCGCCTCGTCCGGATCAAGGAAGGCGACTGGTTCGACGCCAAGAAGATCAAGGACATCGTCACCGGCCTGGGTGAGGTTGCCGGGATCAAGGGTTATGCTTTTGCCGAAGTCAGCCCGCGCTACAATCGCGACCCAGCCACCAAGATCATGAACATTGCGATCGAAATCGGCGAATCGCAGCGCGTTTATGTCGAGCGGATCGATATTCAGGGCAACACCGTGACCCGCGACAAGGTCGTGCGCCGCGAATTCCGCCTCAATGAGGGCGACGCCTTCAACAGCCTCAAGGTCAAGCGCAGCCAGGACCGGATTCAGAGCCTCGGCTTTTTCCAAGACAAGCTTGAGATCAAGCAGACCCCCGGCTCGGCGCCCGACCAGGTCGTGCTTGGAGTCGATATCGAGGAAAAATCGACCGGCGAGTTGCAGCTCTCGGCGGGCTATTCTAGCCTTGAGAAGAGCGTCGCTTCGGCGTCGATCACGCAGCGCAATTTCATGGGCAAGGGACAGACCGCGACCGCCGGGCTCAATTGGTCGCGTTATTCACGCTCGGCCTCACTCGGGTTCAGCGATCCCTATCTGTTCGACCGGCAGATCCTGCTCGGCGGCGAAATCTACCGCCGCGATTACAACAGCTTCAATTTTGTCGGCAATGAACGCCGCACGACCTATTCGCAGGCCTCGAACGGCGGCGGGCTTCGTCTCGGCTTCCCGATCACCGAATTTCTCTCGCTCGGGACCCGCTACTCGCTCGTGCGCGACAAGATCACGCTCAGCAAGGACAGCTTTTACACCGATCTCGATGGCACCGGCCCGCGCGGTCTGGAGTGCGATCCGCTCAAGGCGGGAACCTATCTGTGCGATGAGCTTGGCGGGCGGATCACCTCATCGGTCGGCTACACGCTGGGGTTCGACAACACCAACGGGATCCGCGCTTCGCGTGGTCAGCGGATGTGGATCAGCCAGGATTTCGCCGGCGTTCTCGGCGACGTGAAATATATCCGCACCCGCGCCGATGCGACCAAATATATTGCGCTTCCCGCGGGTTTCGTGCTCTCGGCCCACGCCGAGGGCGGCTATATCCACCCGCTCAGCCAAGGTCGCGATGGCCGCGATGCGGTACGCATTACCGACCGCTTCTTCGGCGCCCAGTTGCGCGGGTTCGACATTCGCGGCATCGGCCCGCGCATTCAGCGCGCGCGCTACAATGACGCCGGGGTCGCCGAATTCGATACTGCGACCGAATCCGACGCGCTCGGCGGGCGGGCTTATTACATGGGCCGGCTCGAGGTCGAATTCCCGCTCTCGTCGGGCTTGCGCAGCCTCGGCCTGCGACCCTCGGCGTACATCGATGCCGGATCGGTGTGGAACATCAAGGCGCCCAACCTGACCAACATCATCGGCTATTGCATCGATAGTGTAACCAAGGTTTCAACCCAGATCCTTGCCGCAGGGTTTGTCTGCCCGGTCGGCTCGACGCGTTCCAACGGCGTGCGCGAACGCCTACTTGGCGATTCGTTCAAGCCGCGCTTGTCGGTCGGCATCGGCGTCAATTGGGTATCGCCGTTCGGACCGCTGCGCATCGATATCGCCAAGGCCCTGCTCAAGCAGGAAGGCGACGACACCAAGCTCTTTTCATTCAATGTAGGGACTCAATTCTGATGACCAAATTCCTCCTTTCGGCGGCCGCTGCCGCTCTGTTCTTTGTGCCGACTGCCGCTTCGGCGCAGGCGATTCCGCAAGCGATTGTCGCCGTAGTCGATGTCCAGCGCGCGACTTCGCAGTGCAACGCCTGCAAGACTGCGCTCAATCAGCTCGAAGTCCAGGTCAACAGCCTCAAGGCGCTTCAGACTTCGCTCGAAACCTCGCTCCGCAACGAGGCGAATTCAATTCAGACCGCAGTCAACGCGCTTGCTGGCAAGCAGCCCGATGCGGCGCTCGCGGCGCGGGCTCAGGCGTTCGAAAAGAAGCAGGCCGACGCGCAGCGTCAGCTCCAGGGCCGCGAGCAGACCTTTCAGCGCAACCGCCAATATGTTCTCCAGCAGATCGGCGCCAAGCTCGATGGGGTGTTGACCAGTGTCCTCGCCCGGCGCGGTGCTTCGGTGATGGTCGATGCCGCGAACGTCGTGCGCTTTGCGCCGGCGCTCGATGTCACCACTGACGTCATTGCCGGGCTCAACGCCAGCCTGACCACGCTCGGCACCACGGCGCCGGCACAGGCCGCGGCGCCGGCTCCCAAGGGTCGGTGAGCGAGGCAACCCCAGCCGCCGCCATCCCCGGTTCGATGCGGGCACCGCTCGATATCCGGCGGGTGATGGCGGCGCTGCCGCATCGTTATCCGATGCTGCTGGTCGACCGGGTCGAGGAATTGGTCCTCGACCGGTCGATCCGCGCGATCAAGGCGGTGACCTTTAACGAAGGTTTCTTCCAGGGGCATTTCCCCGGTCGCCCGATCATGCCCGGCGTGCTGATCGTCGAGGCGCTGGCGCAGGCGGCGGGGGTGCTCGCGGTCGAAAGCCTCGGCCTCGCCGACAGCGGCAAACTGGTCTATTTCATGGCCATTGAGGAGGCCAAGTTCCGCTTGCCGGTCGAACCCGGCTGCCTGCTCACGCTTGAAGTCGAATTCGTCCAGCAGCGGGCCAGCGTGTGCAAGTTCGCCGGTCGTGCCTCGGTCGACGGAAAACTCGCCGCCGAGGCCAAGTTCACCGCGATGATCGCCGACCCGCCGAGCGCTTGATCGCCCATTTTCCGTCCTCTCGGCGAAGGCGGAAAATGGTTTTGAAGCGCTCGCTGGCGACCAGGCTGGCGGGTGTTTCGTCGATCTGGATCCGGCCCTCGGCAATCAATAGCGCGCGGTCGAACGCATCAAGCTGTGCCAAGTCGTGGAGCGCGACCAGCACCATCGTGCCGTCGTCAGCGAGGTCCCGCAAAATCTCGATCAGCCGCAACACCCAATAAGGCTCGAGGTTGGCGAATGGCTCGTCGAGCAGGAGCAGCTTCGGCCGGGCGGCAAGCGCACGCGCCAGCAGGACTCGCGCGCGCTCGCCGGTCGACAGCATGTTGATCGGTCGTTCGGCTAGCGCGCCAAGCTCGAGCAGGGTGATCAGTTCGTCGACCCGTGCCGCGTCTCGCCGCGCGAGGCCGAGCGCGATCACGTCGCGTGCAGCGATCGGCCATCCGACCTCGCGTGAGGCGGGAAGGAAAGCGAGCAAGCGGCGACGGCGGGCTTCGCCCAACGCGTCGATATCCTCGCCGTCGATCAAGACCGTGCCCGCGGCATGCTCGACCCGGGCGAGCGCGCGCAGCAGGCTGGTCTTGCCGCCGCCATTGGGCCCGACCAGCGCGACCATCTGACCGGCATCGACCGCCAGATCGCTGGTGAGCAGGCGCGATACTATGCCAACTCCGGTCGCGGCGAGTGACGTCATGACGCCACCCCGCGGCGCATCGTCACGATCAGGGCGATGAACAAGGGCGTCCCGAACAACGCCGTGATCACCCCGAGCGGGATCGGCCGGTCGAGCGGGATGCTGCGCACGGCGAGGTCCGCCAGCGTCAGCAGCAGTGCGCCGAGGATCGCCGCCGGGACCATCGCCTGGCCGGGGTGGCCGCGGGTCAGGCGCCGGGCGAGCACCGGCGCGACCAGCCCGACGAACCCGATTGCTCCCGCCACCGCGACGCACGCCCCGACCGCAATCGCCGACAGCAGGATCACTTCAAGCGCGAGGCGTCGGGGGCGGTGGCCGAGCGACGCGGCGACGTCTTCGCCGAGCGCGACCAGGTCAAGCGGATGAGCGCGGCGCAGCAGCAATGCCCCGGCGACCGCCGCCGGGATCAGCGCCGCCAGTGCCTGGCCGAGGCTGCGGTCGACGACGCTGCCCATCAGCCAGTCGAACGCATCGTAAAAGGCGAACGGCGAGGGAGCGAGCGCAAGCGCGAGGCTGGTTGCAGCGCCGGCCGCGAGCGCGATCGCCAGACCGGCGAGGAGCAAAGTGGCGGGATCGGCGCGGCGCCCTGCCAGTGTCACCAGCAGCAGCATCGCCGCCAACGCCCCCGCCGCACCGCACGCCGCCAACGCCAGCGGTTGCGCCAGCCCAAGCCAATAACCGCCGAGCACCGCGCCCAGCGCCGCGCCGCTCGATGCACCGCTGATATCGGGCGAAGCGAGCGGATTGGCGAACACTGCCTGGAGCGCGGCTCCGCTCAACCCCAGCACCGCGCCATAGCCAAGCACGAGCAGGGTTCGCGGCAGACGCAATTCGACCAGCAAAAGGCGCCCGAGATCGGGGTCGATCCTGAGCGACGCAAGCGGCGACAGCAAGTGAAACGCCGCCACCACCAGCATCATGATAAAGGCGAGCAACCTCATCGAAGACCCCGCAATCGCTCGATTTCTTGTACCATCAACGGTCCGGCGCAGGTCCACGGGCGGCCATCGGTGTCGATCGCCCGCGCTGCCGATCGCCGCGCCAGCGGATGATCGAGCCAGCGCTGGCCGAGCGAGGGCTGGGCGCGACGATAAGTCGAGCGCAGCAGGATCTGCGGCGGCGCGGTTGCCAATTTCTCGAGCGTGGCCCGCGCGCCGGGCAGCGCCCGCTGGCGCATCCCCGCGAGCGCCATCCATTGCGCCCCAAGCGATCCCGCGGCCAAGCTAATCCCGCCCCCCGACAGGAAAATCGCATCGCGCTGGAGCAAGGGCGAGCCGCGCAGCACCGCCAGTCGTCGCCGCCACCCATCGGCGCGATGGCGATCGCCGAGCGCGCGCGCCACGCGGACCATCGACATCTCGATCTCGGCGATCGACGAAGGGTAAGCAAGCGCCATCGTCCGCAGGTGCAGCC
>JAJAYY010000007.1 GCA_026785965.1 Sphingomonas bacterium | reverse complement strand
CCCGCAAAGTGCCGGTGTTCACCCAGTCCCCCGATTTCGTCGCGACCCTGCCCGCCGCTTGGTGGGTGCCCGTAACCAAACCCGACGTGATCGCGCTGCTGAAGCTCCACGAGATCGAATTCGAGACGATCGATGCGCCGCGTACCATGAAACTCGACATGGTCCGCCTCGCCGATCCGAAGCTCGGCAAGCCCGACGAAGGCCACATCCCGCTGACCGCCTCGTATCGCCACGCCACGCGCGCCGAAACCTATCCCGCCGGGTCGGTCCGCGTGTCCTCCGACCAGCCGCTCGGTCTGCTCGCCGCGGCGATGCTCGAACCCGAAAGCCCGGATTCGCTGCTGGCGTGGAATTTCTATCCCGAAATCTTGATGCGCACCGAATATATCGAGGGCTATGTCATCGCTCCGCTGGCCGATCGGATGCTGGCCGCCGACCCCGCACTGCGCCGCAAATTCGAAGCCAAGCTCAAAGCCGACCCCAAGTTCGCCGCCGATCCCGCGGCACGGCTCGGTTGGTTTTATGAGCGCACGCCTTATTATGACGAGCGCTACCTGCTCTACCCGGTCGGGCGCGAACTCAAGCGCTAGCCAGCGCTGCTCATTCGGGCGCTGGCCCAAGCTGCTGCCACAGTTCGACCTTGATCCCGTCGGGGTCGAGGATCCAGGCAAACCGGCCATAATCCTCGTCCTGACGACCGAGAACGGCGATCCCCTTGGTGGCGAGATCAGCGATCATGCCGTCAAGATCGTCGACCCGCAGGTTGATCAAGAAACGCTAGCCGCTCGGCGCGAAATAGTCGCTGTCGTCCTTGAACGGTGACAGCAAAGTGAAGCCTTCGGGATTGTCCTTCTTGAACGGGAACATCGCTCCCCTTTCGCCGCCAACGCCAAGGTGATCCTGGTACTACGCTTTGGTCGCTTCGGTGTCCGCAACCTTGTAGAAAATGCCGCCCAGTCCGGTCACTCTGGCCATCGCGTCTCCCCCTTGGATCAATGTTGAGCGAAGACTTTCCGCTTGCCGTCGCGCATGAACAGGATCGTCTGATAGCGCGGGTGCTGGCCGGCCACCTCCATGCCCGGCGATCCGGCGGCCATCCCCGGCACGGCAAGACCGGCCGCAGCAGGTTTTTCCTTGAGCAGGCGGGCGATGTCGGCGGCGGGCACATGGCCTTCAAACGCATATTTGCCGACCGAGGCCGAGTGACACGACCTCAGGTCATCGGGAACGCCGAGCCGCCTGGCAGTCGGGCCGACATCTTCGACATTGGTCACGCGCATGTCATGGCCAGCCTTGCGCAAATGGTCGACCCACTTGCTGCAGCAGCCGCAGCTCGCGGTCTTGACGACGTTGATTACCGCCGCCGCAGCTGGCGCCGCAAACGAAAATATCGCTAATGGTACGCCGATTGCCAGCAGCGCGCGTCGACCGATGTTCATGCCATTTTCCCTCGTTATTCGCCTGCGGTCTGGCCGTGGGCAGGTGACGCCTTAATGAACGAACCGCGCGACGACGTCGCGGTAGCTGCGGCTGACCTTCACCTGCGCGCCGCTGTCGAGCACCAGGAAGCATTCGCCATTGGTGTGCGGCTTGACCTGTTTGACGAGGTCGAGGTTGACGATCGTCGAGCGATGGACGCGCTGGAAGCGACGCGGATCGAGGCGCTTTTCGAGGTCCTTCATTGTCTCGCGCAGGATCAGCGTGTTGTCGCCGGTCTGAATGCACATGTAATCGCCCGCCGCATCGATTCGTTCGATCGTGTCGACATCAACGCGGAAAATCTGGCCCTGGTCGCGGATGTTGATCATCTTCTCGAACCGATTGGCGGCGATCGCGTCGTCGCCCCCCTGCTCGTCGGCATAGGTTTCGGCGGCTTCGGGGGCATGCTCGGCGAGCGCTTCCTTCAATCGCCCGACTTCCTCGACCCCGCGCTTTTCGGACAGCCGCTGACGCACGCGGTCCATCGTCCCCGCTAGCCGGTCCTCATCGACTGGCTTCATCAGATAATCGACCGCTTGCGATTCGAATGCGCGCAGGGCGTGGTCGCCGAACGCGGTGACGAACACGAACAGCGGCGGTTCGACTTCCATCAACCCCTGGATCACCGAAAAGCCGTCGAAGCCGGGCATCTGGATGTCGAGGAACACCAGGTCTGGCTTGTGGGTCTTGATCTGTCGGATCGCTTCGCGGCCATTGGCAGCGGTGGCGACGATCTCGACGTCCTCGTGTGCCTCAAGCCGGAGGCGAAGGCCCTGGGTAGCAAGCGGCTCGTCGTCGACGAGGATGGTGCGGATGGTCATGGGCGGTCCTTATCGGCGGGATCGAGGGGAATTTCGAGGATAACGCTGAAGCCCCCCCGATCGTTCGTTCGGGTCGTAAAGCCGTGGCCGGGGCCATAAGCTTGGGTCAGCCGATCCTGGATATTGGCAAGTCCGACTCCGGTCGAATGGCCCGAGAACAGGCCGGCGCCGTCGCCCGGGCCTCTGTCGGCGACCTCGATTCGCACCGCCTGACCCTCGCGGGTGGCGGTGATCCAGATATCGGCGCCATCCTCGGACGGCGTGACAGCATATTTGATGGCATTTTCGATCAATGGCTGAAGCAGCAGCGAAGGAAGGCGCGCGCCGATCGTTTCGGCCTCGATCCGGAAGTGCGGGCGCAGCCGCTCCTCGAAGCGCATTTTCTCAATCTCAAGATACAGCTTCAGCGTTTCGACCTCTTGCGCCAACGTGACTTGCGCGGTCGGCTCATTGGCGAGGGTATAGCGTAGAAACGACGACAATCGCGCGAGCATCGCATTGGCGCGCTCGGTCTGCTTGAGCAGCACCAGCGTTGAGATGCTGTTCAAGGTGTTGAACAGGAAATGCGGATTTAGCTGGTAGCGCAGCATCGCCAGCTGCGCCGAACTGGCCTGGTTCTCGAGCCGCGCGCGCTGGTCGATCTCTTCCTCGAGCAGCAAATAATAATTGATCCCGTAATAGAGCGCCGACCACGCCGCGAGGAGCGAGAAATCGAGGATGATCGCGCCGAAGAATTCGATTCCGACCGGGCGCGCATCGGGCCGGACGAAGGTCGAAAAGCTCCACGTCTCGATGAACGAGAAGGCCGATGACGCGAGCACCACCGTGACGAGGCTGATCAGCACTGTCCACAGCGCGCGCATCACAATCAGCCGGCGATAAAGTGATGCCATGAGCAAGGTCACCGAGTAACCGGTGGCGGTCAGCAGCAGTGTGTGGACGACAAACATCGCCCCCATTGAGGTCGCAATGCCGTTGAGCGATCGAAGCAGGAAAAAGCCCGTCCAGCCGAGCGACTGGAGCACCCAGAAGGCGCGATTCTTGTCGCCGAAGAAGGGCCCGTCGAGCCCGACCCCGGTGAGGATCGGCTTGGCCGGACCCTTGGGCCGGTGCACCAATTGCTGGGACGCCACGGAAGCGGCGAGGCTCGAGGCGCCCGCCACGGGTTCGCTCGCCATCAGTCCTGCTCTCGATCGCGCATCAGCAGCATATAGGCGAAGCCGCTGGGAACCCCAAGGCAGAGTTGCACGGGCAAGGTGATCGCCCGGACCCTTGAGCTTATGCCGCTGCACGCGCTAGATTGGCATCAATTGGAGAGACTGATGGACAATGATGCGCAAGCGACGTTCCGCAGCATGGACGAAGGGACGCAAGCCGACTGGCAGGCGATCGGGCAGCATTTCGGGCCGTTTGCGAACGGTCTCGCCGATCGCGTGCTGACCCACCTGCGCTTGCTCGACGGCGATTATGGCGGCTTCCCGATCGACCGGTTGCAGCACAGCCTGCAGACCGCGACCAGGGCGCATCGCGGCGGCGAGGATGAGCCATATGTCGCGATGGCGCTGCTCCACGACATCGGCGACACCCTTGGAAGCTACAATCATCCTGACATCGCTGCCGCAATGCTCAAGCCGTTTGTCGATGCGCGGCTGCACTGGATGTGCGAGCATCACGGCATTTTCCAGGGCTATTATTTCTTCCATTACCTCGGGCTCGACCGCGACATGCGCGAGCATTTTCGCGGCCATGAATATTATGACGACACCGCGCGCTTCTGCGAGCTTTACGATCAGTCGGCGTTCGACGCATCGTACGACACCGCCCCGCTCGACTTTTTCGAACCGATGGTGCGACGATTGTTCGCACGGCCCGTTAACAGCATCTACATGGCCGTTGCCGAATCCGGTTGAGGAGTGACCGCTTGAACGTTCGTCCGTTGATCGCCGCTGCGTCGGCGCTGCTACTCGCCGCCTGCCAATCAAGCGAGGCGCCTGCTCCGCAAGCGAGCGAGGCGCCCCAGGTCGCCCCGATCCTGAGCGCCCCCGACGCGATCGACATCCACAGCTACGCCAAGCCGCTCGAGGCGCGGGTGACGCATGTTGCGCTCGACCTCGCGGTTGATTTCGCAGCCAAGCGGGTAAGCGGGACGGCGACGCTCGATGTCGCGGCCAAGCCCGGGATCAAGACGATCATGCTAGACGACAAGGGGCTTGAGATCGAGGCGATCACCTCGGCCGACGGCGCCGCCTTGCCCTATCAGGTGGGGACGTTGAACGAGCAACTCGGCGCACCGCTGACGATCCAGATCGGCGATGCCAAGAAAATTATCATCCGCTACAAGTCGGCGCCCGACAGCGGGGCGCTGCAATGGCTCGCTCCCGAGCAGACTGCGGTCAAGAAGCAGTCTTATCTGCTCAGCCAGGGGCAGGCGATCGAGAACCGCAGCTGGATCCCGACCCAGGATTCGCCCGGTGTGCGCCAGACCTGGGAAGCGAAGATTCGAGTTCCCGCTGCCCTGACCACGGTCATGTCCGCCCCCAGGGTCGGCGAGCCCGTCACTGACGGTGACGCCCGCATTTTTTCCTACAAGATGGACAGACCGGTCGCGCCTTATCTGATTG
>JAJAYY010000006.1 GCA_026785965.1 Sphingomonas bacterium | reverse complement strand
TCGCCGAAATGGCGCGGCTGCCCGACAAATGCGTCGACATGATCTTCGCCGACCCGCCGTATAATCTGCAATTGGGCGGCGACCTGTTCCGCCCAGAAGGCGGGCGCGTCGATGCAGTCGACGATGATTGGGACAAGTTCGACAGCCTCGCGGTGTACGACGGTTTCACCCGCGACTGGCTCGCCGAGGCGCGGCGCATCCTCAAGGACGACGGCACGATCTGGGTGATCGGCAGCTATCACAACATCTACCGCGTCGGGTCGCTGATCCAGGACGAAGGCTTCTGGATCTTGAACGACATCGTCTGGCGCAAGACCAATCCGATGCCCAATTTCCGCGGCACGCGCTTTACCAACGCGCACGAGACCCTGCTGTGGTGCGCCAAGGACGAGAAAGCGCGCTACACCTTCAATTATCGCGCGATGAAAGCGCTCAACGACGATCTTCAGATGCGCTCGGACTGGTTGTTGCCGATCTGCAGTGGGGCGGAGCGGGTCAAGGGCGCCGACGGCCACAAGGCGCATCCGACGCAAAAGCCCGAGGCGTTGCTCTATCGCATCCTGCTCGCCTGCACCAAGCCGGGCGACGTCGTGCTCGACCCGTTTTTCGGCACCGGCACAACCGGCGCGGTGGCGCGGCGGCTCGGGCGGCGGTGGATCGGGATCGAGCGCGAGCCGACCTATGTCGCGGTCGCCAAAGCGCGCATCTCCTCGACCCTGCCGCTCGACGAAAGCGCGATGCAAACCATGGCCGACAAGCGCGACGCCCCGCGCGTCGCGTTCGGCCTGCTAGTCGAAAATGGCCTGGTCGCGCCGGGCGACATATTGACCGACGCCAAGCGCCGGTGGAGCGCGAATGTTCGCGCCGACGGCTCGATTGGGTGCGACCCGCACAGCGGATCGATCCACCAGGTCGGCGCCAAATTGCAGGGCGCACCGTCGTGCAATGGTTGGACCTTCTGGCATGCGGGCGATGAGCCGATCGACGCGATCCGGCAGAGGTATCTTTCGAGCCTGTAAATTCCCGTTCGTCCTGAGCTTGTCGAAGGGCGTTTAGCGCACAGCTTGCCAGCGCCCTTCGACTTCGCTCAGGACGAACGACCATGGCCAAAACCCGCACCCTTATCCGCCCCACCGCTTTCGTCGATTCGCCCTTTGGCCACGACGGCAAGGTCGCGCGGCTCGCGGGCGGGCTCAACTGGTTCGCGTCGGCAGAACTGATCCACCCCGACGGCCGCCGCGAACTATGCGCAGTCGAGGGCATCGAATCGCGCTTCGACGACGATCTCGCGGCGCAATGGGCGGCGCTCACGTCGCCGCGCGCACCGCTGGTACTTGGCAACCGCCGCATCGCGCTCGACCAGCCGCAAGTGATGGGCATCGTCAACGTCACCCCCGACAGCTTCTCCGACGGCGGCCAGTTCGCCGACAGCGCCGCCGCCGCCGAAGCCGGCGCAACGATGGCCGCGGCGGGCGCGGCAATCATCGACGTCGGCGGCGAATCGACCCGCCCCGGCGCGGCCATGGTGTGGGAAGGCGACGAGATCGAACGCATCGCGCCGGTCATCCGCCAGCTCGCCACGGGCGGCGCGGCGGTGTCGGTCGACACGCGCAAGGCTGACGTCATGACGGCGGCGCTCGCTGCCGGCGCGCGGCTGGTCAACGATGTCTCGGCGCTGACCTTCGACCCGCGCGCTACCGAAGTCGTCGCCGCCGCAGCCGTTCCAGTCGTCCTCATGCACCACTTGGGCGACCCGCAGACGATGCAGGACGACCCGCGCTATGACGATGTGCTGGTCGAGGTGTACGACTGGCTCGAGACGCGCATTGCGGCCGCTGCGAAGGCTGGGATTTCGCGTGACAAAATCCTGATCGATCCCGGCTTCGGCTTCGGCAAGACCGTCGCGCACAATCTCGCGCTGATGAACGGCCTTGCATTGTTTCATTCGCTCGGCTGCCCGCTGGTCATCGGCGCGAGCCGCAAGCGCACGATCGGCGCATTGTCGAACGAAGCCCCCGCCGATCAGCGCCTCGCCGGAAGCCTCGCCTTCGCGCTCAAGGCCGCTGAACAAGGCGCGCAGATCATCCGCGTCCACGACGTCCCCGAAGCCGTCCAGGCGCTCAAGGTTTGGCGGGGGCTACGCGACCAGGCTTTGACGCCGCGGGTTTGAACGCGACGACCATCGGGCCGAGCGGCACGGTGAGGTCGCGGCGGCCGTTGGCGGGGTCCCACAAGGCGCTCACCGAGCCGTCGAAAAACAGCGCGTCGCGACAACCCAATCTGTCGCGGAACAGGCGTGCGAACTTGCCGAACGACACCGCATCGTCGCTGATGACGAAGCGCGCCCGCCCGTCGCTGCCAACGCCAACGCCGTTGCGGACGTAGCGCGATCTCCCGTCGCGGTCGAAGCTCGGGTGAAGCTTGCCCGCGATCACCAGCAGCGGTCCCGATTGGGTGGCAAAGGCAATGTCGGACGAAGGCTTCCACGCGGTCGTGGGCACCACCTCGGCGCGCCCATCCTCGCGCATCTGAAACACGCCGTTGGGCATCAGATGGAAATTGCCGCCGCCCTTGCGCCGGTTGATCGCGCGCACCTCCCGCCCAGCGACGATCGCCAGCCCGATCGGCCGCCCGTCCTCGCCGAACATCCCCGCATTCATCGCGAAGGCGACCCGGGTTCCGCGCTTGCCAAGCTGCTGCTCGAGATCGACGAGCCGGCGCACCGGCGTCTCGCCTCGTGCGGCGGCGACGCTCTCGATCTTGCCGCGCCCCGGATCGCACACCGTAAACGACGCGCCTTCGAACAGCTCGGTCCGGCATGGCGAGTCGGCGACTTTGGGTTCGGCGCCTTGCGAGGCGCAGGCGGCGACGGTGAGGAAGACGAGGGCGAAAACGCGCATCGACCGTCAGGCTAGCGCCTCAGGCGGCGGTGTCGATGCCGAGTTCGCCCAACTTGCGGTAGAGCGTCGAGCGCCCGATCCCGAGGCGGCGCGCGACTTCGCTCATGCGCCCGCGATAATGGCCAATGGCGAGGCGGATGATGTCGGCCTCGACCTCATCCAGCGGGCGCAAATGGCCGTCGGAAGTGTACAATGTGACCGACGGCGCGCCGACGAGTGCTTCCTCGCTTTGGGATGGCGTGAGCTGCGGCTAAAAGTCGCTGCGCCGGCCGGTAAAGCGCGACTGGATCGCGATATGCGGAAAATGATCGGCGGTGAGCAAGGCGCCGTCGCTGCCCAGCGCGGCGCGGAACAGCACGCCGGCGAGCTGACGGACATTGCCCGGCCAGCCGTAGCGCATGAGCACGCCGAGCGCGTCATTCCCGATCGACAGCGGCGGAAGTCCGCTTTGCTCGGACAGGCGGTGAAGCAGATGGCGCGCGAGCGCGGGAATATCTTCGCTGCGGTCGCGCAACGATGGCAAGGTGACGGTGATCGCGCCAAGCCGCTCGGCGAGTCCCGCATGATAATCGTCGGGCAATGGCCGGCTGCTCGTGGCGATCAGGCGAACGTCGACCGAATGGCTGCCGTTGAGGCCGACCGGGCGCACTTCGCCGGTGGCGAGCATGCGGTCGAGCCGTTCCTGCGTTTCTGGCGGAAGCGCGGCGATTTCGTCGATCAGCAGGCTGCCGCCATCGGCCGAGACGATTTTGCCCGGCTTGGCCGTGAATGCGCCCGCAAACGCGCCTTGCGCATGGCCCATCAACTCGCTGTCGATGATGTTCTCCGGCACCGCCTGGCAATCGAGCGTCTCGAGCGGGCCCTTGGCGCGCAGGCTGGCGGAATGGATTGCCCGCGCGAGCGTTTCCTTGCCGCTGCCCGGCTCGCCGATGATGAGGATCGGCAGGCGGTTGCGCGCGGCCTTGGCGGCGACCGCGAGCGCGGTGCGGAAATCGGGCGACGCGCCGATCAATTGATCGAGCGCGAGTTCGGGGGCGAGTTTTTCGGTCACCGGTTCGAGTTCGCCGGCTGACTTGCGCCGGTCGGCATTGGCGACGAGCGTTTCGAGCAGCCGTTCGGGCGCGACCGGGCGGACGAGGAAATCGCTGGCGCCGGCGCGGATCGCCGCGACCGCCTGGCTCAC
>JAJAYY010000005.1 GCA_026785965.1 Sphingomonas bacterium | reverse complement strand
GTCGCGGCGCGACGAAAGGAAGTTGACCGGGCGCAAGTCGACGCGGATCAGATTGCCTCCGCCATCGCGCACGAAGCGGTTGGGGAAAGCGGCTTCGAGAGCGGCGCTGACGGCGGGGAAGCTGGCCTGCGGGCGGTCGATCGACGAGCGCACGTAATTGGCGCGCAGGCGAAGGTCGAGTTTCTCCGACGGCTGCCAATTGGCGCCCAATTTCATCACCCGGCGGCGGTCGGCAGCAAGCGCCAGATTGCCGCCAGTGAGCGTGGTGACGGTGACCGTCGCGCCGCGCGTGGCGTCGAAGAAGCGGATGCCGGGGGTTTCGAGCAGCGGATCGCCCAACTGCTGGAGCGAGGGCGGGCCTTCTTCGCGGGTGACACTGGCGATCAAGCTGAGCCGCGTCGCGGGGGCCCAGTTGAGCCCCGCGCCAAGCGAGGTCAGCGTGCCGAAGTCGCTCAATTGGGTGACTCCGGCATTGGCATTGGCGGTCAGGCGACCAAGCGCCGAGCCGCGCTTGGTGAGCGGCAGGTCAAGGCTGACCGAAGCTTCTCCGCTGGTCCGACCAAGGTCAGTCGCAGTGACTATACCGGCGCGGATGGCGCGGCTGTCGAGGTCGGTCCGGCCGACGGCGAGGCGGAAGGTGGCGTTGGCGTCGCCCGCGGGGAGCGCAAGCAAAGGTCCGGTGGCGGTGCCGTCGAGCGTCAAGGTGCGGCGGTTCGAGCGCGAGCGGTCGTCGACCGTCAGATCGCGATCCGAGCGCGACACGCTGTGCGACAAGTCGGCATTGCCAGTCGACGACAGGCGCCACTTGTCCTGCTGCGTGTTGAGCGCGAAGCCGAGCGCGGCGCTGTCGCTGGTCGTGGCGCGAACCAAAGCGTCGCCGGCGAGCGTGTCGAGGCCGAAGCGGCTGCGACCGCTTGCGCGGCCGACTTCGCCGGTCAGCGTCGCGCCGACATCGCCGAGGATGGTGCGGTTGACGGTGCCGGTGAGCCGAGCCGAACGCCCATGGCCGACCAGGGTCCGCGAATCGCGCGGATCGGTGGTGGTCGGTGCGGCGAGGACAATGTCGCGCTCGGCCTCGGTCAGCGAGCCATTGCCATCGACCCGCAGGTTCAACGAAGTACGCTGCCCGTTGCGAATCAGCAGCCGCGTGGTCTCGGCCTGGCCAGCGACATAGCCGCCGTCGGTCGCCGCCTTGGCGCGGGCTTCGACACCGGTCGAATTGAAGCGCTGGCGAAGCACGATGTTGACCACTCGCTGATCGGCCGAATAGCCATATTTGAGCGCGACTTCCTCGGGCAATATCTCCATCCGCTCGATTGCCTCGGGCGGCAGGTCGCGAAGCTCGCGGAAGCCCGAAATGCGCAGGACGTTGAGGAGCAGCACCGGACGCCCGCTCGACCGCCCGCGCGCGCTTCCAGTCTGCGCCGACACCGTGTCGAGCAATTCCGAAATGCTCGTCGCTCCCGTGGCGCGGATGTCGCGCGTGGTGAGGACATTCTCGGCCGGAATATCGCCAACCACCGAGCCGCGCGGGCGCTGACCGATGACAGTCACCGTCGCATCCTCCTCCGCGTCGAGCGCGGCGTCGTCGGGGGCGCCTTGCGTCGGAGTTGCTTGCTCTGGCCCGATGGTCGTCGACGGAGCAGGCGCGGCCGCCTGGGCGAGCGCGGCATGCGGCAACATCAAAGCGACGGAAGCGAGCAGCATCGGGCGCAGATACATGATTTCAATCTCGAACAATGGGACAATTGGCTTGCCGCTGGCGAGCAATCGGTGAACCTGCCATGACTTGTCGCCATGGGTTTCTGCAAACGGGGGTGTGACCATGACGAACGGCGGCTGGGTAGCGTTTTTGGCGATCGGATTGGCAGGAAATGCGGCGGCGCAGAGGCCCGCTGAGCATGCCACCCGAGGCGCGATCGCGCGGGCGAACGCAATCGACGCGCGGCTCCATTCGATCATCGCCATCGACCCGACCGCGATCGGCCAGGCGCAAGCGATCGATGCGCGCGGCCTGCGCGGGCCGCTGGTTGGCATACCGATTCTGCTCAAGGACAATGTTGAGGCGGCGGGGCCGCTTCCGACCACCGCGGGGAGCTTGGCACTGACCAACAATGTCACCGGCCGCGATGCGCCGCTGGTGGCGCGATTGCGCCAAGCGGGAATGGTCATCCTGGGTAAGGCCAATTTGAGCGAATGGGCCAACATCCGATCGACCGCCTCGATCAGCGGCTGGAGCGCGGTCGGCGGCCAGACGCGCAACCCGTTCGCGCTCGACCGCAACACCTGCGGCAGCTCGTCGGGATCGGGCGCGGCGGTGGCGGCGGGAATCGTCGATTATGCGATCGGTACCGAGACCGACGGGTCGGTCACCTGTCCGGCGTCGCTCAACGGGATCGTCGGGTTGAAGCCCACGGTCGGGCTGGTCAGCCGCACCCACATCGTCCCGATCAGCGCCAGCCAGGATACCGCCGGGCCGATGACCCGCACGGTGCGCCAGGCAGCCGAATTGCTGACCGTCATCGCCGGCAGCGATCCTGCCGACCGCGCGACGCGTGAGGCCGACCGGCGCAAGCTCGATTATGCCGCACGGCTCGACGCCAACGCGCTGCGCGGGACGCGGATCGGGGTGATGCGGTTTGCGTCGGGGTTCGGCACCGACCCGCTGCTTGAGGCGGCACTGATCGTGCTCAAGCGGCAAGGCGCGAGCTTGGTCGAGATCAAGACGTTCGACGACAAGCCGATCAATGCCAATGAACTCAAGGTCCTGTTGACCGAGTTGAAGGTCGGGATGAACGCCTATCTGGCGAGCACCCCGGCGGCGGTGCGGACGCGCACGCTGGCCGACCTGATCGCCTTCAACAAGGCCAATGCGCGGACCGAGATGGCGCTGTTCGGGCAGGAATTGTTCGAGCAGGCACAGGCGACTAAGGGGCTGACCGATCCGGCCTACATCAAGGCGCGGCGGCTGAGCTTTCAGGCGGCGGGACCGAATGGAATTGACCGGATGATCAAGGCCCACCGGCTCGACGCGCTGGTCGGTCCAACGATGCCCGCGGCATGGAAGATCGACGCGGTCCACGGCGACCAGTTCCCGGGCAGCGGCGCGAGCAGCCTCGCCGCGGTCGCGGGCTATCCGCATTTGACCGTACCGATGGGGCAAGTGAAGGGATTGCCGGTCGGCCTGAGCTTCATCGCCGGCAAATGGAGCGACGCCAAAATACTGGCACTCGGCTACGCCTATGAACAAGCCCGCGGGCCGCTACCGGGACCGCATTTCTGGAACTCGATCGAGGAAAGCCCGCCAATCGCGCCGTTGCTAGAGCCGGCTAGGCGCTGAGCTTCAGGGCCGCGATTGCGGCGACGATGGCGAGGATCAGGAGCAAGCGCAGCGTGGTCGTCGGCTCGGTATAAAAGGCCATTCCGACAATCACCGTTCCAACCGCGCCGATTCCACCCCACACGGCGTAAGCGGTGCCCATCGGGATTGAGCGCGACGCCACTTCGAGCAACGCCATGCTGACCGCGACCGAACCGAGGAAGGCCAACGTCCAGGGCAGGTTGCGGAACCCGTCGACAT
The DNA here is from genome assembly GCA_026785965.1 of Sphingomonas bacterium. Classification (GTDB taxonomy): domain Bacteria; phylum Pseudomonadota; class Alphaproteobacteria; order Sphingomonadales; family Sphingomonadaceae; genus Sphingomicrobium. The sequence goes on along the minus strand of JAJAYY010000005.1, from coordinate 2,482 downwards.
GGCGCAGCGAGGTGGTGAAGCCGACTTCGAACAGTCCGCCGATGATCAACCATAACCAGGCCATGACAAACCTCCGATATCCTGCCGCTGGACGATGCGGCACAATGCGCTAGGCTTGCGCTCATGCCCAAGACACGCAGCATCGGCAATTGGATTGCGCCGCCGCGCTTCCTGCTGTTCCTCGCCCTGCTGATCAGCGGATGGGCGATCAGTATTCCGCTGTTCGGCTGGCAACGCGGGGTAATGGCGGGGTTCGATGTCGCCGCGTTTGGGTTCCTGCTGTCCTGCATTAGCCTGCTCAACGACGAAGCCGACGCGATGCGAACGGCCACCCGGACCAACGATGCGAACCGGACTTTGCTACTGGCGATCACGGTGGTGCTGAGCCTGGTCATCCTGGTCGCGGTCGGCAGCCAGATGAGTATGGGCGAGAGCCTGAGCGCGATCGATATCAGCTTGATCATCTTCACCCTGGTGCTCAGCTGGGTTTTCGGCAACGTCATCTACACGCTGCATTACGCCCATTTGTTCTACACCCGCGACGATGGCGGACGCGACCTCAGCGGGCTCGACTTCCCCAACACCAAAGAACCCGACTACGCCGATTTCGCTTATTTCGCTTTCACGCTGGGGACGGCGCTGCAAACCGCCGACGTGTGCATCACTTCGCACCATATCCGCAGGATAGTGACGATGCATTCGATCGCGGCGTTTTTCTTCAACCTCGGCGTATTCGCACTGACGATCAACGTGCTGGGGTCGAGTTAGGCGGCGGCTTCGAGACTTGGCGTGCAGTCTTCGGGCCGGCGCGCGGCGAGGATGCAGCCGGCGACGATCAGCGCTGCTCCGGCCAGCGTGAACAGCGACACGCTCTCACCGAACACCAGCCAGCCGAACATCGCCGCCCACAGGAATGAACTATATTCGGTCGCCGCGAGATAGCTCGCTTCGGCGCGGGCATAAGCCCACGACAGCAGCAACAGCGACGCGGTCGACAGGAAGGAAGCGAGCAAGACGAACGGGACCTGATCGGCTGGCGGAAATTCGGCACCGCCGAACAACGGCCACGCCGCGACCAGCAGCACGGCGACGATCACATTCTGGAAGAAGGCGATCTCGATCGGCCCAGCGACCTGCGCCTGCTGGCGCATCAGGATGATATTGACCGCATAGCAGATCGCCGAGACGAGGATGGCGATGCTTCCGAGCAGCGCCTCACGCCCGAGATCGGCCTGCGCCTGGCCGATGAAGATGATGATCACCCCGGCAAAGGCGATCAGCGAAGCAGCGACCGTGCGCGGGCCGATCGTCTCGCCGAGGAAGGCGGCGGCGAGGAACAAAGCGATCAGCGGCGCGATAAACGCCAGCGCGATCGCCTGCGCCAGCGGCACCCGCGCCAGCCCCCAGAAGAACAGCATTGCCATCACCGTGGTGAGCGCGCCGCGATAGAGATGGATCCGCATCGTCGTGGCCGCTGGCCAGCTGGGTCGGACGGCGAACAACGTTCCCGCCATCGCCACCCCCGACAGCATCCGCCACAGCATCGTCGGATAGATGCCGAGCGCGAGCACCAGCCCCTTCATCACCGCATCCATGCCCGAAAAGGTCGCGATGCCGAGCGTGCCAACAAGGAAAGCGGCGAGCGGGGTATGGCGCGGCGGCATCATGCGCCGGCCTTAGCGGTCCCGCCGCGGCGGGGCTATGCCGCGTCGCGGGTTTGGCTGATCCCGGCTTCGATCTCGGCCGCCTTGGCCTCGACCAATTTGACGATGTGGTCGATCATCGACGCATCTTCGATGTGGTGGTCGGTGACGCCCGACAGGAACACCATATGCTTGCCATTGCCGCCGCCGGTGATGCCGATATCGGTCTCGCGTGCTTCGCCGGGGCCATTGACGACGCAGCCGAGGACCGACAGCGACATCGGGGTGCGGATGTGCTGGAGCCGTTCCTCGAGCGCCTCGACGGTGCGGATCACGTCGAAGCCTTGGCGCGCGCAGCTCGGGCAGGAGACGACCCGGACGCCGCGGTTGCGGATCCCGAGCGCTTTCAAGATTTCGTAACCGACGCGGACTTCCTCTTCGGGCTCAGCCGAGAGCGAGACGCGGATCGTGTCGCCGATCCCGGCCCACAGCAGGCTGCCCATGCCGATCGACGATTTGACCGTCCCGCCGATCAGCCCGCCGGCCTCGGTAATGCCAAGGTGGAGCGGGCAATCGACCGCGTCGGCAAGCTGGTGATAAGCGGCGACGGCGAGGAACAGGTCGGAGGCTTTGACCGCCACCTTATAATTGCGAAAATCGTGATCCTCGAGGATGCGGATGTGGTCGAGCGCGCTTTCGACCAGCGCCTCGGGGCAGGGCTCGCCATATTTTTCGAGCAGGTCGCGCTCGAGGCTGCCGGCGTTGACCCCGATGCGGATCGCACAGCCATTGGCCTTGGCGGCGTTGACCACTTCGCGCACTCGCTCGGCCGATCCGAT
>JAJAYY010000004.1 GCA_026785965.1 Sphingomonas bacterium | reverse complement strand
GTGATGATGTACGTGAAATATCCGCTGTCGTTGCGAAATGTCGAAGACCTTCTTGCCGAGCGCGGCATCGACATCAGTCATGAAACGGTGCGCAGTTGGTGGAACCGCTTCGGTCCGCTGTTCGCGGCCGACATCCGGCGCCGGCGGGTGAGCGCGATGCGACAGTTTTGGCACTGGCGCTGGCATCTCGACGAGATTGTCGTGAAGGTGAACGGCGAGCATCGCTATCTGTGGCGTGCGGTCGATCATGAGGGCGAGGTACTGGAAAGTTACGTGACAAAATCACGAAACCGAAAGGCAGCCATGCGGTTCATTCGCAAGGCGCTGAAACGCCATGGCACACCAGAGGTGATCGTCACAGATGGGCTGCGATCGTACAGCGCGGCGATGATCGAGTTGGGCAATGCCGGCAAGCAGGAGATCGGCCGTTGGGCCAACAATCGCGTGGAGAACAGCCATCTGCCTTTTCGACGACGAGAGCGAGCGATGCTGAGATTCCGACAACCGAAGACCCTGCAGAAGTTCGCTTCCGTCCACGCCGATGTCCACAATCACTTCAACGCCGAACGTCACCTCGTCGATCGACCAACGTTCAAGCAGCGACGCGCGGCCGCCTTGGCCGAGTGGCAGCAACTCGCTGCCTAGACCCGCCCTCAAAGCAGGAATTGCGTGCACCGGGGGCAACTGCGGTTAGTCTGACAACACCTGCCCGCGCGATGTAAGCGGGTGCGGAATTCACTTTGCCGCGGGTTTCCGGGACGCTACCGGCGGCCATGCCGCGCCTGGGAGGCTCTGCGAATAGCGATGAATTACCTGCCATTGCGCATGTCGGCGGACCCAGGTGTCGGTGACGAAAAAGCGCACCGCCCGGGGCGGCTCCCCTGGCCGCATGGTCACAGTCCATAACCCTTGAGCCGAGGCGACCACGGTGTTGCCTGCATGGTTCACGTCTACGGTTTCGACCGCAAAAGCGTGATGCGTGAAAGCGCGCGAATTCTTCATCCACTCCGCGCGCCGGATGATCCCGAAACTGCCGTCTGGATAGGTGCCGACCAGCCTGTATTCGGGCGCAACAATCCGCTCGATAAATGCGAAGTCACGCTTGACGAACGCCTCACCCCATTGTTGCTCAAGCCGTGTGATTTCAGCAACCGCGGAATCCTTAGCGCCGGGCGAGGCGGCTATAGCGGCCGCGACGGCGAGTGCGAACATTCCCAATCTCCCTCTTGAGTCAGCGCGCCTGTGGAGCTCGCCGCTTCCTTGCGGAGCTTGTTGCTCCTTTGCGCCATAGCGTCAACGGCCTCCCCCTCGCCCAGTGTCCGCTTTCGACCCATTGCGGACATACTTACCGGGATGGACGTCGTGGATTAATCAAGGGCGATCGGGCGCTCTGGCCTCTAGGATATAGTCGAAACGCCAGATGCTGTCCGGCTCGCGACGAAGCAGGACCAGGAAATTGTTCCGACTATGCCGTTCTGCAATCGCGCTGATTTCCGCGATGTCTTCATACCCGCCCGCATAGCTGATCGAACCCTGGCTGCGAAAGGCGGTCGTCGTCACCTTAAATGACGCCACGGCCCCGCTCGCGAGTACCTGCCTGAAATGCCGAGCGATCCTGTCGCGGCCCCGGATGGTATTGCCGTCTGCCTCAACCAAAATGGCGTCGCGGGTGTAGATCGACCTCAGTGAGGCCTCGTCCTGTGTTTTGGTGCGGAAGAAATTTTCGAGCCGCCGCGTCTGCTGGTCGTAAGCTGCCCGTGGCGCAAGAGGAGGGGCTGGCGAGGCAGCCAAAGAGCCCGATATCAACGCCAGCGTGAACACTAGAAGCCTGCTTAATCTAGGCATGACGTTCTCCCAGGATGGATCGCCAACCTACAGGCTGCGAGCTCAAGTCGCTAGGGTCGACGTCAGCTCAACTGTGCAGGACGTCGCCGGTGGGAAACGTCCACTTTCCACCCATTGCGGACATTCACGACGGCGTAGTTGTGGGTCAGCAGGGGGACACATCCTGAGCCGGCATTGGACCAAAGTAACTCCCGTAGGAAACGAGCTGGAATCACGCCTTTGGCCGGTTTGGGTCCTGCTTGGGAAGGCCAGCCGTAAGAGCAAATCGAGGTCCGTAAGCCAAAGAAACATAACGCTTTCTTCAAAAGCTAGCTCTGCCTTCGTAATGATGGGGTCAGGTGTTCGAGTCACCTAAGCGGCACCAGCCTTTAGATAGGCATTTTTCCAGCTTCTTGGCGAATGGCCGTAAAAAATGGGTCGGCGGTTTGGGTAAGGTTTGGGGCGAGAAGCCTTAATGTGCACTTCGGCGCTCTTATCGTCGGCGACGCCTTTGCGCCCATCTCGGTCATAGACGCGGTTCGCCCGCTCGCCTGAAAGCGGACGGTGTATCACTCGTCCGAAGGACGCTCCGTCCACAACCAAGGTTGATGATCCGACGCTGGCGAAAGCGCGGCATATCGGCTCACAGGCAGTGAGATATGCTATCGCTATACATGTTCGACTTGGCACACAGCTTGATCGGCACCATGCTCACCAGTATGAAGGACGTAACCATACGAGCCGGCAACGTCTTGTACTTCACGAAGTGTGATGCCTTGAACCGAACCATCGGCGAGGAACGGGGGGAAACTCGCACAACCTCATGATGGCCGATCGTCACCCTCGACCACTGACCCCCGCGGCGACCGGGAGCCAGCCGGGCAGCGTCGATGTCGACGTGCTTATCGTCGGGGCCGGCCTGTCCGGAATTGGCGCCGCCTGGTATTTCCAGCAGCATTGTCCCGACCGCAGCTTCGCGATCCTCGAAGGGCGCGGGGCGATTGGCGGGACGTGGGACCTGTTCCGCTATCCGGGGTTCGCTCCGACAGCGACATGTACACGTTGGGCTATGCGTTCCGGCCGTGGACCGAGGCCAAGGCGATCGCCGATGGGCCATCGATCCTGCAATATGTCCGCGATACCGCGCACGAGGCGGCGATCGATCGCCACATCCGCTTCCACCATCACGTCAAGCGCGCGAGCTGGTCGAGCGAGCAGGCGCGGTGGACGGTCGAGGCGGAGCGCCAGGACAACGGCGAAACGGTGACTCTGACCTGCCGCTGGATCCACATGTGCAGCGGCTATTATGATTATGCCGAGGGCCATCTCCCCGAGTTCGCCGGGCGCGACGCGTATAAGGGCGAGTTCGTCCACCCCCAATTCTGGCCCAAGTATCTCGATTACTCGGGCAAGCGCGTGGTGGTGATCGGCAGCGGCGCGACGGCGGTAACGCTCGTCCCCGAAATGGCCAAGGCAGCGGCGCATGTGACGATGCTGCAACGCTCTCCGACTTACGTCGTCAGCCGCCCGGCGGAGGACGAGGTCGCCAACTGGCTGCGCAAGAAGCTCCCGGCCAAGGTCGCTTATGGCATTGTGCGCTGGCGCAATGTGCTGATGCAAACATTCTTCTTCCAGCTGTCGCGGCGACGGCCGGCGATGATCAAGAAGCAAATTCTGAAAGGCGTGAGTGACGCGCTTGGACCTGAGTACGACGTCGGCAAGCACTTCACCCCGAGCTACAATCCGTGGGACCAGCGCTTGTGCCTGGTGCCCGACTCCGATCTGTTCGAGGCGATCAAGAACGGCAAGGCCGAGGTCGTGACCGACACGATCGACACGCTGACACCGGATGGCATCCGCCTGAGGTCGGGAGAGGAACTGAAAGCCGATGTGATCGTCGCGGCAACCGGACTCAAGATCCAGTTGATGAGCGATGTCGAGTTCAGCGTCGACGGCGCAGTGCAGCGATTGAACGAAACGCTGACCTACAAGGGGCTGATGTTCAGCGATGTGCCCAATCTGAGCTACAGTTTCGGTTACACCAATGCGTCGTGGACGCTGAAGGCGGATCTGACCTCGGGGTTTGTGTGCCGGCTGCTCAACCAATTGCGCGACCGTGGCTGCCAGATCGCGGTGGCGCAGCGCGACCCCGGCGTGGCCGAGGCGCCGTTCCTCGATTTCAGCTCGGGCTATGTCCAACGCGCAGCCGCGATCCTGCCCAAGCAGGGCGCGACTAAACCGTGGAAACTCAACCAGAATTACGCGCGCGACATGGCCGCGCTGAAACTCGGCAAGCTGGACGACGGGGTGATGAAGTTCATGCGCTGCGGTGCGCGGGTGGGGTATAAAATGGCATGAAACTTGGCGGGCGGACGGCGGTAATCACCGGCGCGGGAAGCGGGATCGGGCGCGGCATCGCCCTCGCGCTGGCAAAGCGCGGTTGCAACCTCGCGCTGGCCGACGTCAATCAGGCCGGGATCGACGAGACCGCGGCAATGGTCGGCAACGTCGCGGTCAGCACTCACCGCATCGACGTCGGCGACCGCGAGCAATGTCTGGCGCTGCCCGCTGCGGTGCTTGCCGCGCACGGCTCCGTCGACCTTTTATTCAACAATGCAGGGGTCGCGATCGGCGGCACGTTCGAACAGGTCGACGAGGCCGATTTCGACTGGCTGATGGGAATCAACTTCGCCGCGGTAGTGCGACTGACGCGGGCGTTCCTGCCGCATCTGAAAACACGCGACGCGGCGCGGATCGTGAATACCTCGAGCCTGTTCGGACTGATCGCCCCACCGAACAACACCGCCTATTGCGCAAGCAAGTTCGCGGTGCGCGGCTTTTCGGAGTCGCTGCGCAACGAGCTCGCGCTGGCCGGGTCGAAGGTCGGGGTGGTTGTGGTGCACCCGGGCGGGATAAGCACCTCGATCGCGAAGAATGCGCGGGCGCCCAAGCATGTCACCGACGCCGAGGCGGTCGAGGCCGAGGCGATGCGCGCCGAATTCGAAAAGAAATTCCTCAAGATGCCGCCCGAACGCGCGGGCGAGATCATCGTCAGCGGGGTCGAGAAGGATCGCCCGCGAATCATCGTCGGCAATGACGCGAAATTGGGCGCCCTGATCGAGCGATTGGCGCCGGTGAGCTACTGGAAGTTCCTCGGGCGGAGCATGAGCGCATGAGCAAGAGCAAGCTGGCAGTCGGCGCAGCGACCGTGGCAGCGGCGGCGGGCGCGCTATTCTTTACCGCACGGACCGCGCGCAAGGCCGAGGCGCTGGTGCCGCGCGACGGGCGCATGGTGGAGGTCGACGGGCAGCAGCTGCATGTCGCCGAAGAAGGCGCCGGTCCGCCGTTGTTGCTGATCCATGGGCTGGGCGGGCAGATGCGCAATTTCAGCCGTGACCTCGTCGACGATCTTGCCCGCGACTACCGCGTGATCCGCGTCGATCGGCCCGGCTCGGGATATTCGCCGCGCGCCGCGGGGACATCGGCGGACCTGCGCACGCAGGCCAGGCTCATCGCCGGGCTGATCGACGAACTGGGGCTGGAGAAGCCGTGGCTGGTTGGGCATTCACTCGGGGGAGCGCTCGCGCTGACGGTGGCGGTACTTCATCCCGACAAGGTCGGCGGCCTGTTGCTGATCGCGCCCGTGTCGCAGCCGGTGGCGGAGGTGTCTAAGGTCTTCAAGAGGCTGATGGTGCCGCCGCGGATGCGCGGGGTGATCGCGCACAGCATCGCGGTGCCGATGGCGATCCTGACCTCGCAAGCGGTGATGAGTGAAGTGTTCGGGCCCGAGCCGGTACCGGAGGATTTCGCGGTTGCGGGCGGCGGTGCGCTGGGGATGCGGCCATCGGCGTTCATCGGTGCGTCGGCCGATCTGGCCGAGGCGGGGACCGGGATGGAGGATGTCGTTGCCGGCTATGCCGATCTCACGCTGCCGACGCACATCCTGTTCGCACGCGGCGACGCCCTTCTCGACTACCGCGATCACGGCGAGCGCACCGCCCGCGAAATCCCCGGTGCGCGGCTGACGCTGGTGGAAGGCGGACACATGCTGCCCTTCACCCAGGCCCGCGAGACGGCGCAGTGGATCCGGCAATCGATCGAGGGAGGCGCCAATGGATGAGATCACCGAGGCCGATTATGCCATCGTCGGCGCGGGTGGATATCGAATACACTGTCAGGCTCGAGGCTTACCCGGATGGTGCACAGACTGATGAGACGGCACTTCTCGAACTTGCGACTTTGATGGCCGCGCCGCACACAGGGCAGGTAGGCCGAGGAGCGCCCTGATTACCGGAGTCTTCGAGATAGCGATCAAGGTACATCAAAGCGGCGTAGCGCAACGCTCGAGCGAGCGGAAGGGCAGCGAGCCGGTAGGGACGCCGAAGGTAAGCTGGAGGTCGTTATGGTCGAGCCAGACCGCATGAATAAAGGGCAGCTATCTGACTTAACTCGCTCGGAAGCTGCCGGACTGCTTTCGACCCCTTGCGGACATTGGAACTGGCGTCGGGCTTGCTAGGCCATTTCGGGAAATCGCTGCACGGAAGGCAGCTCGTGGGCACGTTCCATCCAGCCAAGTCGCTCCGCCGCCTGGATGTGCTGGTGGGGCGGCAGCGCCGCTGGGTCATCCAGTGTGGCGGACTGGACTTCGACAATCCCGGGCAGCAGCTCGGCGTTGCGATAGAACAGGCCGGTGCCGCAATCAGAACAGAAATCGCGGAACGCCGAGCCCGATGAGTTGAAGGTCTTTGCCTTCCCCTTTTCGAGCGTGAGGCTTGTTTCTTGAAAGCCCGCCCAGCAGACCACTGGCGCACCGGAATTGCGGCGGCAATCGGCGCAGTGGCATAGGTCAACGTGGTTCGGTTCGCCCGTGAGGCGATACCGGATTGAGCCGCAATGGCAGCTACCGGCGAGAGTCATGACCACTTCCTTATTCAATTCCCGCCGGGATTGTGCACCTCAATCAGAGAGCGCGCAATCCATCAGCCAGGTTGACCAAATGTCCGCTTTCCACCCATTGCCGACATTCGCGGTAATTTTAATGTGGGTCAGCAGAGGGTCACATCCAAGGCGGGCATTGGACCAAAGCGCTTTCCGCAGCGAACGGTCTGGAACCACGCCTTTGCCCGCGTTGGGTCCTGCTTGGGAAGGCCAGCCGTAAGAGCAAATCGAGGTCCGTAAGCCAAAGAAACATAACGCTTTCTTCAAAAGCTACCGCTGCCTTTGTAATGATGGGGTCAGGTGTTCGAGTCACCTAAGTGGCACCACTTCGCTAGCGCGCCCACAGGACGGTCGCGGCGAAGCCCGCGGCGACCGCGATTCTATAAGGGATGCTGATCCCGCGGCGGAAGATGGCGATCTTTTCGTCAGGCCCTGAGCGGCGGAAAAAGCGCAGGATCAGCGTCAGCACGGTCAGGATCCCGCCCGCGACCGCGACCGCGACGAGCATTTTGAAACATCCGTCGAGTGTGAACCACAACAGGCTCGCCGCGAGCAACTTGATGTCGCCTCCTCCGAAACAATTTGTGGGGATTAACTGACGGCCTTGGGACAAGGCTGGGCGCGGTACGTCCGAGTCGGGATCAGGCCGGCACGCGCAGCCGATAGGTCAAATTGACCCGCCGCGACATCAGCAGATAGGGCAGCCACAGCCCGACGCTGATCATCACCTTGTGGACATTGCCATCAAGGAACTGGTGGAGCGCGGTGCCGACCGGCGCGGGCAGGCCGGGGGTGCTCGCGACTGCCTGGGCGATCAACAGCTGCATCGCCAGGTCGACCGCCCAGATCGCCACCAGCAGGCGCGGGAACAACGGCACGCGGCGCAGCGCGGCGACGAACGCGATCGTGTACAGGCTCGACAATAATACCACGTCGAGGGTCATCATCGTGTGCAACGTCGACAGCCAGCTTGGCACCGGCCCGGCCAGCGCCGGCATCGTCGCCAGATATTCGAGCCCGCGGATCGGGACGTTGAGCAGCATTCCGACTAGCAGCGAGACCATGAACCCGGTCGTGCCGTATAGCGGATGGCGGCGCGCGGCGGAAAGCGAGACCGAGCTCCAGCTTCCCAGCCGCGCCATCCGCGTCACCGGCTGCCCTTGGCGATCGCCATCGGCGAACCAGCGCAAGGCGAGCATCATCGACACCAGCGGCGTTGCGACCAGCAAGATGTAGGGCAGCAGGGTTGCGAGATCGGGCGCACGGCCGTGCAGCGGACTGGTCGCGATGCGCAGCGCCGATCCGGCGAGCGCGGCGATCAGCCAATACCGCATGATCCGCGGCAAGCCGCTTTCGATCGACAGCAACAGGGCTGCCGATCTTGCGTGCAGACGTTGACCGACGGCCACGAACATCGCGTCCTTGCTCCTTTGCCCCAATGTGCTGGTGATAGGCGCATCGCCTTACCATTCCGTAAAAAGCTCAACGGGCTACCGGAGTTCCACTCAGACCCGACGCGCAACGACATAATTGCGTCAGCCTGCGGGCGACCAGGCGCGTAACGTCATACACTGCGCCAGCCGCGCCTTGAATATTCAGCGCGCGGGCAGCACCCGCCCACGGCATTCGCCGAAGCCGATTGCGACCGCGCCGGGCGCTTCGCAGTGCGCGGAGAGGATCAATTCGTCGCCATCTTCAAGGAAGCTTCTCACCTCGCCGTTGGGCAGCGCAAGCGGCGCCTTGCCGCCCGCGCTGATCTCCATCAACGAACCCAACCCGCCGGCATCGGCGGTCGATAGCGTGCCCGTGCCGATCAAATCGCCGGGCATCAAATTGCAGCCGTTGGAGGCGTGATGCGTGACGATCTGCGCCGCCGACCAATACATCGCCGCCGCGGCCTCGCCGTGGCTCAGAACATGCGGCGCGTGGCCCGCCTTGCGCATCGCCTTGGTCAGCAATGTCACGTCCAGCGTCACCCCCAGCGCGCCGCGCTCGCGGTCACGGTCATCGCTCAGATAGTCGAGCGGGGCGGGATCGCCTGCGGGCCGCGGCGGCATCGCCCGCCGGAACGGCGCGAGCGCGTCGGGGCTGACCACCCACGGCGAAATGCTGGTCAGAAAATTCTTCGCCAGGAACGGCCCGAGCGGCTGATATTCCCACCCCTGTATGTCGCGCGCCGACCAGTCGTTGAGCAGGCAATAGCCCGCTATATGCGCCGCGGCCTGGCCGATCGGAATGGTCTGGCCAAGATCGTTGCCGCGGCCGATGAACATCCCCAGCTCAAGCTCATAATCGAGCCGCCGCGACGGGCCGTAATCGGGCGCCGTGGCCTCGGGAGCTTTGCGCTGTCCCTTGGGCCGGACCACCGGCTCGCCCGATACCCGGACCGAGCTGGCGCGGCCGTGATAGCCGATCGGGACATATTTGTAATTCGGCAGCAGCGGCTGGTCGGGGCGGAACTGCTTGCCGACATTGGTCGCGTGATGGATGCCGACGTAGAAATCGGTGTAGTCGCCGATCGCGCACGGCAAGTGCATGGCCGCGTCGGCCTGGGCCACCAGATGCGGATTGACTGCGGCGCGCTGGGCCTCACCCGACAGCAGGTCGGACAGCAATCGGCGGAGCGCGCGGCCTTCGACGGGGCCGTGCGCGAACCAGTCGTTGAGCGTCGGTCTGACCAGCGCGGCAAGCCAGCGGTCGTCGACCAGACCAGCCTCCGCCAGCCCGCGCAGATCGACGATCTGGTCACCGATCGCGACGCCGATCCTTCGGTCGCGGCTGGCGGTGGAAAAGATCCCGAGCGGCAAATTCTGGATCGGGAAAGCGGCGTGGCCGTTGGCGCTGTCGATCCAGCTGCGGCGCGCGGGGTCATGGGTTTCGTCGATCAGATTCACGGCAGTGTGGCTTTCGGAAAATCGGCCCACGCTTGGTCATAATCGGATTGGGCGCGGTCGAGCGCGAAGCGCGTCGGAACATAGGGCCAGCAGGTTTCGACCATGAACGCCATTGTCGCGTCGATCTTGTGCGGCGTCAGCTCGGCCGTGCTCGCCGCCTGCCAACTCGCGACATCGGGGCCATGCCCGCTCATCAGATTGTGCAGCGACAGCCCGCCCGGGGCGAAGCCGTCGGCCTTGGCGTCATAAGCACCGCTGATCAGCCCCATCGCCTCGCTCATCACGTTGCGGTGGAACCACGGCGGGCGGAACGTATCCTCGCCGACCAGCCAGCGCGGCGGGAAGATGACGAAGTCGGCGTTGGCGCGGCCGGGGACGTCGGAGGGCGAGGTCAGGACGGTGAAAATCGACGGGTCGGGATGGTCGAAGCTGATGCTGCCGATGGCGTTGAACCGCGCCAGTTCATAGCGCCACGGGACCAAATTGCCGTGCCACGCGACGACGTCGAGCGGGCTATGGTCGAGCGTCGTTGTCCACAATGCGCCAAGGTATTTCTGGATCAGTTCGCACGGCCGCTCGACATCCTCATAGGCGGCGACCGGGGTTTCGAAATCGCGCGCATTGGCCAGCCCGTTCGAGCCGATCGGGCCAAGCTCGGGCAGGCGGAACATCGCCCCGTGATTCTCGGCGACATAGCCGCGTGCCTCGCCGTCGACCTCGACCCGGAAGCGCATTCCGCGCGGAATCAGCCCGATCCAGCCCGGCGCGAGCGCGATCCGTCCCAGCTCGGTGATCAACCGCAGGGTGCCCGATTGCGGGATGATCAGCAGCTCGCCGTCGGCATTGGCGAACAGGCGGTCGACCATCGATTTCTGCGCGCGATAGAGATGGATCGCGATGCCTTCGAGGTCGGCCGGATCGCGGTTGGCCAGCATCGTCACCAGCCCGTCGACAAAGTCGGCGTCGGCGGGGAGGTCGGCGGGCGGATCCCAACGCAGCCGGTTGGGCGCGATCAGCGCGTCGACCGTCCCCGGCGCCAGCAACGGCGCTCCGTGATAGCGGGCAAACGGGCGGTGATCGGCGGTCGGGCGCATCCGGTAAAGCCAGCTGCGGCGGTTCTCGGCGCGCGGCGCAGTGAACGCGCTGCCCGACACTTGTTCGGCGTAGAGGCCGAAGGCGGGACGCTGCGGGCTGTTGCGGCCCTTGGGCAAGGCGCCGGGGACGGCTTCGCTTTCGAAGCTGCCGCCGAAGCCGGTCAGATAGTCGCTCGTCGCCACCGCAAAACCCCCTCGTTTCCACCGGGAACGAGGGGGTCGTTACGCGCCTAAGGGGCGACAATCAAACCTAGTTGATATTGACTTCGATCTTGTCGGGGATCGACACTTCGGTCTTGCTCCCGCCCAAGCCGAGCTGGTCGCGGAACAGGAACAGCAGGAGCAGGATGACGATGATCAGCACGACCACCGCCAGCACACCGCCGCCGCCGCCGCGATCGGTTTCGATAATCGTCGTGCGATCGACATCGTTGTCATGTTCGTCGGCCATCATGCTTCTCCCTTTCAGTCCTGTTCTGCTGGCGAAACGAATGTTTGCGCGGGGGGTTCCTCGCGAAGTCTGGTTTGGAACGAACTCGTGGCCGCTGCGCTTCGTCAGCTTGATCATGCGGAGAAGAAAGATGCAGAGCACCGGCGCGATGCTGTTGCTCGCGATGCTTGCGGGATGCAGCCAGCAAGCGGCGACCACGGCCGAAACCGACAATCGCGCCAGCCCCGCGTCGGCAGTGCCCGATGTCGCGATCGCCCCCACTGCGCCCGGCGCGCTGCCCGCTGACCCCGATCCGATCGAGGAGCGGTCGCGGCCGATCGACCCCAAGAGCGCCGAAGCCGCGGTCCAGGTGGTGGAGCGTTTTGCCACTCTGCTTGAGCAGGGCAGGTTCGCCGCAGCGCGCCAGATGTGGAAGGGCGAAGGCGAGGCGAGCGGCCTGAGCGAGCCGGAATTCGTCGCCGCATATGCCAAATATGCCGAGATCCACGCCGAGGTCGGCAAGCCCGGCGATGCCGAGGGCGGGGCGGGATCGATCTACATCGATGTCCCGTTGCGGCTCTACGGCACGCTCAAGACCGGCCAGCCGTTCAACCTCGTCGGCCCGGTATCGCTGCGCCGGGTCAACGATGTCGATGGGTCGACCGCCGAGCAGCGCCGCTGGCATATTTTCCAAAGCGCGCTCAAACCGCGCCCGTAAGGCATCCTTGGGTGTGTTCGAGCGTTGGCCATCCATCACTAAGCAGGAGCAATGGTCATGAGCGGTTTCAGCGACATTCGCGAGCATATGGAAGTCATCGGCGCCGACGGGGTGCACCTTGGCACGGTCGACAAGATCGAGGGCGATCGCATCAAGCTGACCAAGACCGACAGCGGCGGGGGCGGTCACGAAGGCCATCATCATTTCATCAGCCGCGGGCTGGTCGCCGAGGTCGAAGGCGAGCAGGTGCGGCTGTCGGCGACCGCCGCCAATGCGCTGGCGTTCGAGGAAGAAGAAGGCGGCGAGGGACGCTGACCGGCGAAGCGGGGGGGGGCCCCCCCCCCCCCCCCCCCCCCCCCGGGCCCCCACCCCGGGGGTAGGGCCGCCGGGGGGGGGGGGGGGTGGGTGGGGGGGAAGCCGCCAAAAATTTTTTTGGGGCAAACCAAAATGACCCCTTCACCCGACCCCCGGGAAAAAACCCCCTTTTTGGGGGGGTTGGGGGGCCCGGGGGGGGGGGGGGGGGGGGGGGGGGGGGAGGG
>JAJAYY010000003.1 GCA_026785965.1 Sphingomonas bacterium | reverse complement strand
GACGCCTCGACCCAGGCCGGCAAGTGGGAGAAGAACCGCTTCATGGGGGTCGAGGTGACCGGCAAGACGCTTGGATTGATCGGGGCCGGCAATATTGGCTCGATCGTCGCGACGCGCGCTCTCGGGCTCAAGATGAAGGTGGTCGCGTTCGATCCATTCCTGACGCCTGATCGGGCCGTCGACCTGGGGGTCGAGAAGGTCGAGCTCGACGAATTGCTGCGCCGGGCCGACTTCATCACACTGCACACACCACTTACCGATCAGACGCGGGGCATTTTGTCGCGGGCAAATATTGCCAAGACCAAGAAAGGGGTTCGGGTCATCAATTGCGCGCGCGGCGGGCTGATCGATGAGGCGGCCTTGAAGGATGCGCTCGACAGCGGCCAGGTCGGCGGAGCGGCGCTCGACGTGTTCGAGACCGAGCCGGCCAAGGCCTCGCCGCTGTTCGGGACGCCCAATTTCATCTCGACCCCGCACCTTGGCGCGTCGACCAGCGAAGCGCAGGTCAATGTCGCGATCCAGGTCGCCGAGCAGATGAGCGATTTCTTGCTGCTCGGCGGAGTGACCAACGCGATCAACATGCCGAGCCTGACCGCCGAGGAAGCGCCGCGCCTCAAGCCGTATATGGCGCTGGCCGAAAAACTCGGGCGGCTGGTCGGGCAAATCGTCGGCGAGGATGTGCGCTCGATCGCGGTCGAGGTCGAAGGCGCCGCTGCCCAGCTTAATCAGAAACCGATCACCGGGGCGGTGCTGGCCGGGTTGATGGGGACCTATTCGCAAACCGTGAACATGGTCAACGCCCCATCGCTGGCCAAGGATCGAGGGCTCGACGTGATCGAGATCCGCCACGATCGCGAAGGCGATTACCACACGCTGCTGCGAGTCACCGCGGGAACGGCGAGCGGTGACCGCTGTGTTGCGGGGACATTGTTCGGCAACAAGGCGCCGCGGCTGGTCGACATTTTCGGGGTCGAAGTCGAGGCCGAGCTCGACGGATCGATGATCTATCTGGTCAACACCGACGCCCCGGGCTTCATCGGCAAGCTGGGGACCACGCTGGGCGAGGCCGGGATCAACATCGCAACCTTCAACCTTGGCCGCCGCGCGGCGGGGGGCGAGGCAGTCGCCTTGGTCGCGGTCGATGGCGTGGTGGCGCCCGAGGTGGTGGTGGCGCTGTGCGCGATCGAAGGCGTGCGCGAGGTCGTTCCGCTCAGTTTCTGATGCGCGCGCGGCGCTGGCCGATCATCGCCGACATGTACAAAGCGACCGCGCTCCAGATCGCGGCGAAGGCGATCGCGTGCGCCCAAGTGACCACTTCGCCATAGGCCAGCACGGCAAGCAGGAACTGGACCGTCGGAGCGATGAACTGGAGCATCCCGACGGTCGAGTAAGCCAGCCGCCGCGCGGCCTCGGTGAACAGCAGCAGCGGCGTGGTCGAAATGATCCCCGCGCCGAGCAGCAGCCACGGATCGGCGCGATCGACGCCAAAGATGGCGCTGCCCGCGCTCGCTTCGATCGCCAGATAGGCCAAGGCAAAGGGCAGCAGGATGACGGTTTCGATCGTCAGCCCACTCAACGAATCGACCGCGACCTGTTTGCGCAGCAGGCCATAAGTGGCGAAGCTGAAGCATAAGGTCAGGCTGATCCACAGCGTGTCGAGCGCCCCTGCGGCGAGCACCGCGACCCCTGCCGCGGCAATCGCCACTGCGGTCCACTGCCGCTTCGATAACGCCTCGCCGAGAAAGAAGCGACCGAGCAGGATATTGGCCAGCGGGTTGAGATAATAACCGAGGCTGCCGGCGAGGATGTGGCCCGAATTGATCGCATAGACGTAAAGCAGCCAGTTGACCGCGATCAGCAGCGCGGTAAGCGTCAGCGTGGCAAGCGCCTTGCGATCGCGCAGCGCGGCGCGCACCGGCTGCCAATTGCCGAGCAGGCTGACCAGCACCGCGAGCGCGAGCAGCGACCAGACGATGCGGTGCGCGACGATCAGGATCGCGGGGACGCCAGTGAGTGCCTTGAAATAGACCGGGAGCACGCCCCACAGCGCATAAGCGACCAACCCGCAGACCAGCCCGATCCGCTCACGGCGCTGGTCGATCGAGGGAGGCAGCGCAGCGTTCACAAGGCGGCGGGCTAATCCCATATACGGACAAGTCAATGTCGCGTGGAACCCGCCGCGACATTGCAAGCGTTGAGATAGGCTGCCACGTTGAACGTCACGAAGCCAAGGGGAAAGCGCCGGTGCCTCGGGTCCAACCAAGTCTGACACTGATCGCCACCGCATTGCTTGCCTGCGGCTGCGTCCCCACGACCAAGACACGCCCGCCGCCGGGAACTTCGGTCACCGCGGTGGTCGCCAAGTCCGACACCTGGATGGCGGTCGCAACCCCCGCCGATCAAGGCCGCATCGCGCGCACCGCGCTGGCGTGGCAGACCGGGCTGGCCGATGCGCGCAAGGCCGGGTTTAGGGATGAAATCGCGACCGAGGGAAAATTGCTTGGCGCGGGCGGCGCACTGTCGCGCCCGGCCCCGACCCCGGGAAGCTACAAATGCCGCGTCGTCACGCTCGGTCGATCGCTCAAGCGCGGCCCAGCGTTCGAGCGCTTCAAGCCGTTCTTCTGCTACGTCGACCTCGAAGGCGAGTTGTTCACGATCGTCAAGCAGACCGGAAGCTCGCGCCCCGCCGGGCGATTGTGGGAAGACGACGTCCCGACGCGGTTGATCTTTCTCGGCAGCCTCGCGCTCGGCAATGAGGAGGAAGCGCTCGCTTATGGCGACGACCGCCGCCGCGACATGGCCGGCGTGTTCGAGCGCATCGCGCCGTTCCGCTGGCGGTTGGTCATCCCCTTCCCGCAGGACGGGACCAAATTGACGGTGTTCGAGCTGACCCCGGTCGCCGACCAGCCGTCGCCGTGAAGCGCGCCGGTCGGTGAGCCTGTCGGACCCCGATGAAGTCCGTGCACATCTGATCGCCGCCGCCGCCGCGGGCCACGCGTTGACCTATTCCGAATTGCTTGCGCAGCTCGGCCACGGCTTCTCGCGCCCCAAGATGCGCGCTTTGTGCAAAACCCTGGCCGCGGTTGACGACGACGCCGAAGTGCGCGGCGAGCCCGAGCTTGCCGTGCTCGTCGTGCGTCAGTCCGATGGCCTTCCCGGACAAGGCTGGTGGGTCGAGCGGAGCGCTAGCGCGCACGGATATGACGGACCGTGGGAAGGGCCAAGGGCGGGAGGCTTCATCGCGAAGCTTCACCAACAGACCTTCGACTTTTGGCGCGCCCAGGATTCGTCAATTGGGCCGTTGCGCAGCAAAAAACCCGCGGGGGGGGGGGTTTGTTTGCGTAGGACGCCAATT
>JAJAYY010000002.1 GCA_026785965.1 Sphingomonas bacterium | reverse complement strand
GTCGATCGGCACCCCTGCGACGAGCAACGGAGCGGTGACCATGAAGATGATCAGCAGCACCAGCATCACGTCGACCAACGGGGTGACGTTGATCTCGGACATCGGCGCGCGGCGCCCGCGCCCACGACGGTTGGTGGTGCCCATCGCCATCAGTGGCCGCCGCCCACTTCGACCTCGAGCTCGCGGCTCAGCGTGGCATGGAAGCGGTCGGCAAAGCGGCCAAGGCGGGCTTCGAGCCGGTCGAGGCCGTGGCTCAGCCGATTGTAGGCAATTACTGCGGGGATGGCGGCGAACAGCCCGATCGCGGTCGCGAACAAGGCTTCGGCAATCCCCGGCGCGACCACTGCGAGGCTGGTATTGTTGGCGCCGGCGATGGCGGTGAAGCTGCGCATGATCCCCCACACCGTCCCGAACAGCCCGACGAACGGCGCGACCGATCCGACCGTGGCAAGGATGTTGAGGCGGTCGCCGAGACGATCAAGCTCTGCGGCGACTGCGGCGCTCATCCGGCTGGCAAGGCGTTCGCGCGTGCCGGCGCGATCGACCACCACGCCGCGGGTCGAGCGGCGCCATTCATCGAGGCCCGCAGTCAGCACGGCAGCGGTCGGAAGCTTCTCCTCGCCGCGCTTGGCGTGGAAGGTGTCGATGTCGGTCGCCGCCCAGAAATCGCGCTCATAAGCCTCGGTCTGGCGATTGATGCGGCGCAGGCGCAGCGCGTGGCTGAAGATGATCGCCCATGTCCACACGCTGGCGGCGAGCAGCCCGAGCATGACGATTTTGACCACGACATCGGCTTCGAGGAACAGGGTCATCGGCGACATCAGATCGGCGGTCGGCTGAAGGCTTGGCATCATTCCCCTTTGGTGGCGATGGCGTGGAACCACTCGACCCACTCGCGCGGCTGACGCCGTGGCCGGCCGTCGGGCGAGAGGAAAGCAGCGGTGACCCGCGCGTCGGTCAATAGTTCGGCTCCGCGCATGACCTGCTGATGAATGGCGACGGTCGCGACGCGGACGGTGTCGATGGTGCTGACGATGACCAGGTCATCGCCGAGGCGGGCCGAGCCGCGGTATTTGATCGCCACATCGGCGACCGCATAGACCCCGTCACCGGCATCGAGCGCGGCGCGCTGGTCGATCCCGACGGCGCGCAGCATGTCCGATCGGGCGCGCTCCATATATTTGAGATAATTGGCGTAATAGACGATTCCCGCGGTGTCGGTGTCCTCGAAATAGACGCTCAGCGCAAAGCGATGCTGAGGGCCGACGAAGCCGCCGCGATAGGGGTGATCGAAGTCCGAACGGTCCATCGCCACCGCCTTAACCATCCCCGACTCCGCACCGCAACCCCGACGCGGCAGAGCGACGCTTGACAGCGATGTAACCTTGGCGTTACATGTCACCTCAAGGTTACAAAGGGGACGAAATATGGTTGATGCAACGATCGCCGAACAAGCCGAAAAACTGAGTGCGCAGCGGGCGCGAATGTTTCCCTTGCTGGCGGTGATCTATTTGGGACAGCAATATAGCTATTTCTCGTCGCTCGATGGTGGCCGTCCGGTCGACGCCGTGCGGATCGGGGCGTGGGCGGTGATGTCGGCGGCGTTGCTGATTGCGCTGGTCACCGGCGGCGGGCTGATGCGCAAGCGCGAATTGCGCGCGATGCTCAACGACGAGACCAGCAAAGCGCACCGTTCCGACGCGCTCGGCTGGGGCTTTGTCGTGGCGATGATCACGGGGATCGTGCTTTACGTCATCGGCTCGACGGCGGTCGGCGAGCGCGACGCGATCCATCTGATCGTATCGTTGGGGATCGCGACTGCGCTGGTTCGCTTCGGCTGGCTCGAAAAGCGTGCGATGCGCGGTGAGTGAGACGCTGGCCAACCGGTTGAAGGAGAAGCGCAATGAGCTCGGGCTGACGCAGGCCGAACTCGCCGAGCGCTGCGCCGTGACTCGCAAGACGGTCAACACAGTCGAAAATGGCGTGTTCGTGCCGTCGGCGCTGCTCGCGCTCAAAATGGCGCGGGCGCTGGGCGAGCCGGTCGAGGCCTTGTTCTGGCTCAGCGCGGAGTGACGCCCGCGATCAACCGCAGGATGTCGCCCTGCGCGAGGTAAATGTCGCTCATGTGCATCCCCCAGCCGGGCAGGAAGAAGCCCATTGCCCCGACCTCGCCGCCGACGCGGTCGGTGCGCTTGTCGCTCGGGTCGGCGTTGGTGCGGACCGAGAGATAGCCGCGCGGGCCGTCGTTGACGCAGCGGCCCGAGACCAGCCCTTCGGTGCGCAGGAACGGGGTTGGCGGCGTGCCTGCCGAGGACCATGTGATCGGGCCGCCGGGGACGGCGAGCGTCGAGCGCGAATACCAGTAACTGTCGAGCGGCATCCAGCCGGTCGCGCCGGGCCGCGCCGGATTGGTGCAGCCGACGGTCATTCCAGGCATCGCGGCGACCCCGAACAAGGCGCCGGCCGGGGGCGCGTTCCTGTCGCGATAGCTGACCCAGCTCATCACGCAGCCGGTTTCGCCCGGCCTGCCGCACAAAGGCGTAGTCTTGAACGTGCCGCCGACGCGTTTGCCTTGAGGGACCATGACGTTGAAGCCGGGGAGGATGGCGAGCTTCATTCGCTTGGCCTCGGGCGTGCCCTCAATCTCACGGGCGAGCAGCTGGATCAGCATCAGCGATCCCTGGCTGTGGCCGATGAGCACGAACGGTCGGCCCTGGTTGCGGACGCCAAGATAGTTTTTCCATGCCGCGCGGACATCGCCGAGCGCGACCAGCGCCGGGCCGGTGACGTCGGCGCCCGTGGCGGCGGCAGTGACCGCGCCGAGCGTCATCGAGCGGTATAGCGGCGCGAACGTGCGGCACACGCCGGACAGGCGCGCGAACTGGGTCACGATCGCGGCTTTCTCTTCGCCGTCGCCGGGGACGAGGTCGCTGTTCATTCCCGGATCGCGGCTGATCGTCGGATAGACGATGAAGCAATCGATCTTGGCCGCCTTGGCGACGCTCGACAGGCCGGTCGAGCCGTAGCCATTGGGGGTGAGCGCGGCGGTCTTGAGCGGGGTCGAGCAGCTATCGGTGCGGCCGGGGAGGCAGAGCCAATTGGCCGGTTTGGCATAATCGGGCGCGGTCGGCGCGGCGGCCGGCTGGGCGGCAGCGGGCGCGGCAATCAGTGCCGCGGCGAGGAGGGGCAGGCGGCGGATCATTCGGCATCGTCTCCGACATCGAACAGGCCGGTCTGGGCACCGGCAGGGGGAGTGAGACCAAGGTGGGACCAGCCGCGGCCGTTGAGGCAGCGCCCGCGTGCGGTGCGTGCGATGAGGCCGAGCTGAATCAAGAAAGGCTCGACCACCTCCTCGATCGTGTCGCGCGGTTCGCTGAGGCCCGCGGCGAGGGTTTCGACCCCGACCGGGCCACCATGATAGAGATCGGCGATCATCGTCAGATAGCGGCGGTCCATCGCGTCGAGGCCGAGGCGGTCGATCTCGAGCCGGTCGAGCGCACGGTTGGCGACCGCAGCGTCGATCGCTTCGGCCCCCGCGGCATGGGCAAAATCGCGCACCCGGCGGAGGAGGCGGCCAGCGATGCGCGGGGTGCCGCGGCTGCGGCGAGCGACTTCGTGTGCGCCGTCCTCGGTCACCGGGGCATTGAGCAAGCGCGCGGCGCGGCGGACGACCTGCTCGAGTTCGGCGACGGTGTAGAAATTGAGCCGGATCGGGATGCCGAAGCGGTCGCGCAGCGGGGTGGTGAGCAGCCCGGCGCGGGTGGTCGCGCCGACGAGGGTGAATTTGGGCAGGTCGATGCGCACGCTGCGCGCCGAGGGACCTTCGCCGATCATCAGGTCGAGCGCGCGATCCTCCATCGCCGGATAGAGGATTTCCTCGACCGCGGGCGCGAGGCGGTGGATCTCGTCGATGAACAGGACATCGCCGTCTTCGAGGTTGGTGAGCAGCGCGGCGAGGTCGCCCGACTTGGCGATCACCGGCCCCGAAGTGGCGCGGAAGCCGACGCCCATTTCGCGCGCCAGGATTCCGGCGAGCGTGGTCTTGCCGAGCCCCGGCGGGCCGAAGAACAGGACATGGTCGAGCGCCTCGCCGCGCGCCTTGGCGGCATTGACGAAGATACGCAGATTCTCGCGCGCGCCCTGCTGACCGACGAATTCGTCGAGGCTCTTGGGGCGAAGCGCGGCGTCGACGTCCTCGGGCTGGCGCTCGGGGGTGGTGATTCGGGCGGGATCGGTGGCCACCAACGCTCCTTAACGTCGCAAAGGTCGCAAGAGTCGTAGACTCAGCGACCATTTTGGCGGGGTGTGACGCAGGCCGCCGGACAAACAGGAGGGAGCGCGGCGCGCGGTTCGGGTCATCGCGGCATGATGCACATTTCCGGCGCTGTAGGACAGAAGTTTGCACGGCACCGGGTTTTGGGATGGCGGCAAGCCCTGCGGCCTTGCTAGCAGGGGACGGGTTTTGAAGGGGGCAAAGGTGGCAGCGGGCGAGGCACAAAGCGGATGGCGCGAACATTTGCGAGCATTGCCGCCGATCTTCTGGTCGATCGTGGCGGTCGGTATAGCGCTGCGCATCACCGCCTTCGACGCCTATAGCGCGCACCACCCCGACGAGATCATCCAATATCTCGAGCAGGCCCACCGGCGGGTGTTCGGTTACGGCATCGTGCCGTGGGAATTCCGCTACATGATGCGCAGCTGGCTGATCCCGCTCGCGGTGACGGGGCCGATGCAGTTGGGCGAATGGCTGCAGCCGGGCGGGACTTTGTACCTGATCCTGCCGCGGGCATTGGTCGCGGCGCTCAATTTCTCGCCGGTGATCGCGGCGTGGTTCCTCGGTGCGCGCATCTCGCGCCGGCATGCGATCGTGGCGATGGCGGTGACCGCTGTGTGGGTCGAGAGCGTGATGTTCTCGGTCCAGACGCTGAGCGAGAGCATGGCGGTGGCGAGCTTCATGCCGGCGGCGGCCTTGCTTCGCCCCGAGGCGCGGATGCGGTCGATTGTCGCGGCGGGTTTCCTGATGGCGCTCGCCGGGTTGCTGCGGTTCCAATATGCGCCCGCGATCGCGGTCTATGCCCTGTTCGCGGCGGGGCGCGACGCGCGGCTGTGGAAGGGGCTGGTGATCGGCGGGCTGCCGGTGCTGATCGGCGGTGCGGCGATCGATCTGGCGATGGGGCTGGTGCCGTACCAATGGGTGTGGACCAATTTGCGGCTCAACGTCGCCGAAGCGCGGATGCTCGAGCATGGCGGGTTGAGCATATGGACCTATGTCCACGAAGCGTGGCGCCATTTGAAGTTCGCTGCGCCACTGATCCTGATCGGGTCGCTGTTTGCCGGGCGGGCGTATCGGCCTTTGTTGATCGCGGCGGCGTTCAACATCGCGTTCCACCAATTGATCGGGCATCGCGAATATCGCTATCTGTGGCTGTCGCTGCAGATCTTGCTGGTGCTGGCGGCGATCGGATCGGTCAATCTGGCGGGCATGGCGATCGCCCGGCGGCGGCTGGCGCGGCCGAGCGCGACAGCGGTCACCGCGGGGTTGCTGCTGCTGTGCGGCGGCGCCTCCTTGGCGCTGGCGGCGACCAACATGTAC
>JAJAYY010000001.1 GCA_026785965.1 Sphingomonas bacterium | reverse complement strand
GGCTGGTGCCGCTTCAGCGAAGCTGAAAACTAGCGCTTCGCCGCCGATGGCGCAGCGCACAATCTTGTTGCAACACCGTTCCCCCCCGCACCCCCACCCGGCCACCCATCTAGGATATTCTGCATACGTGGCCGGGTGGGGGCGCGGGCTGGAACCGCACTTCAGCGAAGCTGAAAGAGACTTTACGGGGCAAAACGGTTGCGCTGGGCTTCGGCGAGGATCAGCGCGAAATCCTGCTCCGGGTCGGTCCATTCGGCGAGCGGGGTCCAGCCCCCGGCGAGCAGCAGCAAGCGGGCGCCGCGCGGACCATATTTATGGCTGTTCTCGGTGTGAATGCTCGAGCCCTTGGCAAAGGCGAAGCGCTGCCCGTCGATGGTGAAGGCGACATCGCGCTGCGCCACCAGGTGCATTTCGACCCGACCGTTCATGTCATGCCAGCGCGCCGCGTGGCGAAATGCGTCGATCGGGATGTCAGCGGCGAGTTCACGGTTGATGCGGTGGAGCAGGTTCAAATTAAACTCGGCAGTGACGCCTTCGGGGTCATCATAAGCCGCGATCAGCCGCTCGACCGGCTTGACCCGGTCCATGCCGATCAGCAGCTTTGATCCGGTGCCAAGGATGTCGCGGAAGTGGCGCAGCAGATCGGTCGCGCTGCGCGGCACGAAATTGCCGATCGTCGATCCGGGAAAAAAGCCGAGCCGCGGCAATCCGTCGATTGCGCTCGGAAGCTCGACTTGCTTGGTGAAGTCGGCCTCGACCGGGTGGACGGGCAAGCGCGGGAATTGGGCATCGACGCGCGCCGCGCTGTCGCGAAGATATTCGCCCGATATGTCGATCGGGACATAGGCCTTGGGATGCATGGCATCGAGCAGCAGTGGGGTCTTGGTCGAGCTGCCCGAGCCGAATTCGACGATCGCGCAGTCATGACAGGCGAGCGGCGCGATCTCGGCCATCCGGGCGGTCAGCAGCGCAGTCTCGACGCGGGTCGGGTAATAGCTTGGCAGCCGCGTGATGTCGTCGAACAGCTCCGAGCCGCGCAGATCGTAGAGCCAGCGCGCGGGAATCGCCGGGGTTGGCTCGGCGAGGCCGGCAAGGACATCGGAGCGGAACGCAGGGTCGGCCAGGTCAGCGATCTTGAGCAAGGCGGACTCCAGTGAATTGCCAGCGCGCGGCGGGGGGAAAGAAATTGCGATAGGAAGCGCGCGAGTGGCCGCGCGGAGTGGCGCAGCTCGCGCCCTTGAGCACCGACTGGCCGCTCATGAACTTGCCATTATATTCGCCCACCGTGCCCGCGGCGGGCGCAAAGCCGGGATAAGGCAGGAACGCCGAGGCGGTCCATTGCCAGCCATCGCCGAATGGCCCGCCGCCGGGTTGGGGCAGGACCGGCCCGGCGCGGTCGAGCTGGTGGCCTAGCCGCGGGTCGGCGGATGCGAACGCATCTTCCCATTCGGCCTCGGTCGGAAGCCGCGCCCCGGCCCAGCGGGCGAAGGCATCGGCTTCGAACAGACTGACATGCGTCACCGGTGCCGAACGGTCGACTTCGCGCCGCCCCGCCAGCGTGAAGGCGCTGCCGTCGCCGTGCCAGTAAAGCGGGGCCTTGATCCCCTCGCGCTGGACCCAGTCCCATCCTTCGCTGAGCCAATGTGATGGCGCCTCGTAGCCGCCGTCAGCGATGAAATCGGCCCATTCGCCATTGGTGATGCAACGGTTGGCGATCGCGTAAGGATGAAGCAGCGCGCGATGCCGCGGCCGCTCGCAATCGAATGCGAAGCCTGTCCCGGGCTTTGTCGAGGCGCCGCCGGGCGCGGCACCAATCTCGACCACGCCCTCGCGCCCGGGGAGCCATGTCAACGGTTCGGTCGCCAAACAGGCGGCAGGGCCGAGTGCGCCATAGGCCGGTTCGATCGGGTTTTCGGCGAAGGTGGCGAGGATGTCGGTGAGGAACAGTTCCTGGTGTTGCTGCTCGTGCTGGATACCGAGCTCGATCAGCGCCAGCACCGGCGCGGGGAGCGAGGACAGCGCGGCGGAGAGCGCAGCGTCGACCGCGCCGCGCCACGTCCGCACCTCGTCGAGGCTGGGGCGGCTGATCAGCCCGCGTTTCGCGCGCACATGACGCTCGCCCTCGCCCTCATAGTAACTGTTGAACAAGAAGGGGAATCGCTCGTCGTGGAGCTGGTAGCCCGGGACATGGTCGCGCAGCACGAAGGTTTCGAAAAACCATGTGGTGTGTGCGAGATGCCATTTGGCGGGCGAGGCGTCGGGGTTTGGTTGCACGGTGGCGTCGGCGTCGCTCAACGGCGCGGCGAGCGCGAGGGTCAGCGCACGCGTCGCGGCGAGCCGCGCGCTTAGCGTCGTGTCTAACTGCTCCGCGTGGCGCCTGGTTGCCACAGCACATCGCCTCCCTCTGCCGCCGCGACCGAACGCGCGGCGACGAACAAATGATCCGACAGGCGATTGAGATAAGCGAGTGCGTCAGCGCTCACTTGCTCCTGCGCGGCCAGCGCGACCGCCGCGCGCTCGGCGCGGCGCACGGTGGCGCGGGCAAGGTGGAGCGTCGCGACCGCCATCGATCCGCCGGGCAGGATGAAGCTGGTCAGCGGGTCGAGATCCGCGTTCATCGCGTCAATCTCTTCTTCCAGCCGGGTCACTTGGCGCGCGATGATGCGCAGCGCATGCGCCTCGAAATCGGTTCCGAACGGGGTCGCGATATCGGCCCCGAGGTCGAACATCTCATTCTGGATCATGCGCAAGCGATCGGCGAGTCCAGCGGCGGGAAGCGCGGCGATCGCGACCCCGATCGCGCTATTGGCTTCATCGATTTCGCCGATCGCGATCATCCGCGCGCTCGATTTGGGCACGCGGCTGCCATCGACCAGCCCGGCGCTGCCGCCGTCGCCGGTGCGGGTGTAGATCTGGTTGAGCTTGACCATATTAGGTTTGGGCCCTCAGCTCCGGCCGCCGCCGGCGAGCATCAGGATGACCGCGACGATGACGATCGCCACGCCTTGAAACATCACCCGTTTCTGCATGTATTTCTGCTGAACGTCCCCGCTCGAATCCTTGCCGTTGGCCATGGCGATGACCCCGCGAACGAGGACGTAAGCGGTCGCGGCCATGGCGGCGACGAGGGCGATGATGAGGAGCGTGTTCATGGCCCCCATTTAGGCGTCCGAGAGACGGAATCCTAGGGGCAGGCAACCATTGAGCAAGTCGGCGGCCAGCGCCAGGGCATCGACCCCCGCCTGACGCATCGCGGCGAGCGTCGGGGCGAGGTCGCGCTTGGCTAGGCGACGGCCGTCGTCGTGGGTGATCAGCGCGTGGT